>NZ_JBHVET010000184.1:0-12313 GCF_042802135.1 Kitasatospora sp. NPDC057512 | reverse complement strand
GGCGGTGCCGTGCCGGGGCCGTCGTGGCCATCGTGGCGGAGGGATCGGGTCCGGAGCCCGGAGGGGTCAGATCCGGACCCGGTGGGCCGGAGCCACACCGGCGGCGATCCGGCCGGCTTCGATCCAGCCCGGGGCGTCGCCGCCGTGGTTGAGCCAGACCCTCATCGCGCCGTCGTCCGCCAGGACGAGGTAGTCGGCCCTGCCGTCGCCGTCGAAGTCGGTGAACCGCACGTTGTCGCGGGGGGCGACACCTGCAGCGATCTGCCCGAGGTCCCGCCAACCGCCGTGCCCGTCACCGCCGTTGTTGATCCACGCCTTGACCGAGCCGTCGTCCTCCACGACCAGGTAGTCGGCGCGTCCGTCGCCGTTGACGTCGGCGAAGCGCACCTTGCCACTCGGGGCGACGCCGGCGGCGACCCGGCCGATGGCCTCCCAGCCCCCGCGCCCGTCACCGCCCTTGTTCAGCCAGACGCCGACCGAGCCGTCGTCCTCCAGGACGAGGTAGTCGGCCTTCCCGTCACCGTCGAAGTCGGCGAGGCGCACCTTCCTGCCGGGGGCGACCCCGGCGGCGACCGTAGCAGCGCCGTCCAGGACGAAGCCGCCCTTCCCGCTACCCTTCCAGTACATCAGACTGCCGTCCGGCATCACTTCCAGGTGATCGGCCTTGCCGTCGCCGTCGAAGTCCGTGAAGTACGGCGTGGAGTAAGGGAGTTCATCGAGACCTCGGTCGCAGGAGGGCTCCTTCGGGACCGGCTCCTCCCAGCCGCCGCGCCCGTCACCGCCCCGGTTGAACAGCATGCACTGGTCGAAAACCCCACCGCCCTTGCTGGCGAGGTAGTCGACCTTCTTGTCCCCGTCGACGTCGCCCAGCCACACGTACTTGCTCGGCAGACCAACACCGGTGGCGACCTGGCCGAGTTCGGTCCAGCCGCGCTCGGCGGTGTCGCCTCCGTTGTTGAGCCACGCGTCCAGCGAACCGTTGTCACCGACCACGAGGTAGTCGGCCCGCTTGTCGCCGTCGACGTCCGCGAAGCGGACCTTGCCGCCCGGCGCGACGCCCGCGGCGACCTTTCCGAGAGCGCTCCAGCCGCCTCCGCCGGGCATGTCGGTGCCCTTGTTCAGCCAGACGCTCACCGAGCCGTCGTCTCCGACCGCCAGGTAGTCGGCCTTGCCGTCGCCGTCGAAGTCGGCGAAGCGGACCTTGTCCCCGGTGGCCACTCCGGCCGCGATCCGCCCGACGCCGTTCCAGCCGCCCCGGCCGTCGGTGTTGAGCCAGGCGGAGACGGAGCCGTCGTCCTCGACCACGAGGTAGTCGGCCTTCCCGTCGCCGTTGACATCCGCGAAGCGGACCTTGCCGCCGGGGGCGACACCGGCCGCCACCGTGCCGACGGCCTGCCAACCGCCTCCGCCGGGCGTGCCGGTGCCGGTGGTTCCGCCGGACCCGGTCGACGGATCCATGCCCCCGCCACCGCCGGGCGTGCCCGTACCCGTGGTCCCACCGGAGCCGGTCGACGGGTCCATGCCCCCGCCACCGCCCGGCGTGCCCGTACCCCCCGGCATGTCGGTGCCCCGGTTGAGCCAGGCCTGCACCGAGCCGTCGTCGTTCAGGACGAGGTAGTCGGCCCTGCCGTCGCCGTCGAGGTCGGCGAAGCGGACCTTGCGGCCCGGCGCGACCCCGGCGGCGATCCTTCCGACGCTCTGCCAGCCTCCGCCGCCCTTGGCGTCGGTGCCCCGGTTCAGCCATGCCTCGACCGAGCCGTCGTCGCCGACCACCAGGTAGTCGGCCTTGCCGTCACCGTCGATGTCCACCGGGCCGTCGCCCAGGACGCCCCCGTTGTACGGGGCGGGCTTGACCTCGACGTTCTCGGTGATCCAGCCGTCGGCGGCCGCGGCGGCGACCCCCTCGTAGAAGGCGTCGGCGATCTTCGTGTAGCCGCTCGGGGTCGGGTGCAGGCCGTCGCCGCCCCTCATGTCGCCCGCGGTGACGGCGCCCATGTCCGCGAAGCGCACCTTCATGCCCTTGCCCCGCCAGGTGTCCACCAGCGGCGGCAGGAGCCTGTTGTAGGCGTCGAACAGCGGCTGGAAGCGCGCCCACGGCATGGCGGGGTCGGTCGGGGGAACCGAGCCGAGCACCACCGTCGCGTCCGGCGCCATCGCGTGGATCTTCCCCAGCAAGGTGTCCATCCGGTCGCGGGCATCCTGCGGCGTGGTCGGGGCGCCGCGGTTGAGGTCGTTGGTGCCCGCCATCAGCGTGATCACGTTCGGCTTCGCCGCCGGCAGCCAGGCGTCGAGGTCTCCCTGGGGGTAGCCGGCGTTGTCCGTCAACTCGTCGATCCGCCAGCCCGAGTGGCCCTCGTGGTCGCCGTCGAAGCCGCCGTCGCCGTGCTTGAGGGAGCCGACGAAGTCCAGGCTGCCGGTGTGGTCCTTCAGCGCCTGCCACAGCTCCTTGCGGTAGCCCAGACTGTCGTTGGCGCTGCCCACTCCCTGGGTGATCGAGTCGCCCAACGGCATCACCGTCAGCTTCGGCACGTCCCACGGGTCCCGGTTCTCCAGACCGGTGTGCCGGACGGTCACCGCACCCGGTGCCGCCCCGGCCCGTCCGTCACAGGCGAACGTGCCGTACTGCGGGCGTGCGTCGTGCTGCCGCACCGTCTGGCTCAGACACTGCGACAGTGCCTGCTGCCCGAAGGCGTTCGGGTGGACGAACTCCTGCGCCTCGCCCTGCTTGCGCGTGCTGGGCACTCCGGGCAGGTGGTCGACCCAGCGCACCCACTCGGCCGCGTCGGCGGCCAGCGGGGACTGCGGGGAGTTCTCCACCCCGGCCGTCCTGGCGTCCTTGGAGTTCAGCTCGTGCCCCGCGAAGGCGGACCGCGGGTCGAGGAAGACCGCCTTCTTCGCGACCGCGGCCTTCTTGAGGGCGTCGGAGATCGCCGGGGTGACGGTGCGATTGGTCCAGGCGGCGTCCTCGTCGTAGAAGGGGAAGCCCGCCTTGGTGTACCGATCGTAGGTGTCGCCGGTCTCGCGCATGCCCAGGGGCTGCGGGAACGGGCTCGGGTAGGACTGGACGACCAGGGTGTAGTCGCCGTCCTCGTACCCCGCGTCCCGCATGGCGGCGCGGATGTCGTCGACCGTGCCCTCGACGCTGCCCTGAAGGCCCGCCAACTTGCTCTTCAGAGGACCGTCCTCACCGTCGCGGCAGGCGCCCTGGCCGAGCAGGAACCGCCGGGCGCAACGCGTCAGGATCCCGGAGAAGTCGAGGTCGTTCCCGCCGACGGACAGCGCGATCACCTTGACCGCCTGATTCTTCGCCAGCTCGCGCAGTTGCTGGACCTGCGGCGCCTCGCCCTTGAATCCCTCGCTGCGGACGTGCTTCGTCTCGGCTCCGGAGCAGGCGATGTTGAAGCGGTTCGCCGGCGGGACGCCGTAGAGGTCGGCACCCTTGATCTCGGCCACGTCCGAGCGGTCGCACCCGTTGCCGCCCTGGTAGGAGGTGTCGCCGTAGACCTTCGTCAGGTCGTAGCGGCAGGTCTCCGCTTCGGCGGCCTCCCCGGTGCAGTCCGTCGCGGCACGGTCGGTACCGAGACCGGAGCCGGAACTCGGGTAGTCCCCGTTGCCGGCCCAGCGGCCGCCCTCACCGGAGATGTAGCTGTCGCCCATGGAGACGACGGCGGCGGCGGAATCGTCCGAGCACGCCGAGCCCGCGCGGACGGACAGCTGGGATGCGACCTTGCATGGGCGCTTCATGGCCAGCATCCGTCGCAGGAAGTCGGTGTTCATCACCAATTGCTTCCCGTACGGACCCATCACCTCGTAGGTGGCGCCAGCGTCGATCGCCTTTCCCATCTTGCCCCACTCGAGGATCAGGTCCTTGTAGTCGCGTACGGGGAAGGGCCCCTTCCCGGATGGATCGGCGAGGGCGTCCAGCACGCCTTTCTCGACCGCCCTGTTCCTGGCCGACTCAGCCACTGCCACGACGAGGACGCCCAGCGGTCCCCGCAGAGCGCCGTACGGTTCCTTGCCACCCGCCGGTTTCGCGAAGGCAAGCGCCTGCACGGCTCTCTCGATGTCGGACTCCGCGACGGTGTAGTCCGGATCTTCGAGCTTCATCAGGTCCTGGTACCTGCCCTCATAGCCGAGGTCGACCCGTTGGGAACCGGTTCCAGGGCCGTCCGTCTCGATGGCGCCGCCGTCCTTGCGGAGATAGAAGTACCGGCTGTCGATGTGGAATCCGATGACGTAGGAGTCGGCTTCCCTCATGATCAGCTGGACGCCTCCCACGCCCTCGGGCCCGAGAGAAGTGATGTCGAGCAGTGCGATGCCGGTGCCCGTCAGCTCGACGTTCCTGACCTCCGTGGTCGTCCCGCCGACCGTGACCGTGTAGTCGTGGGGCGTTCCGTGCAGCCCCTTACGCAGATTCGATATGACCGTCGCGAGTCGATCCCTGTAGCCGGCTTCCGGCTCGGCTGCCGCACCGTGGGCGGGGCGGATGAGGGCGGCCAGAAGCAGCGCGAGGGACAGCAGGAAGGAACCGGTCCGCAGGAGCGCCCGGGCGTGAGGGAGCATCACACCCGCGGTCGCCGCGTCATCGGGCCGTCGGTCGCGCTGTCCGGCAACCTTCCGGGCGCGGGTGTTCTGTCTGATCGATGGACGTTGTGGATCCATGGGTCCGTTTCAGGTGTGGAGTGGCCCCGCCGTGGCAGGACTGCCGGTTGAGGCGATCCCGGCCGGGAGGAGGACGCTCATCAGCCGATCCCCCGATCGGTACGCCAGAGCATCAATGTGTACTGCAATACTAATCTGGACTCAAGTCCACTTGATGCATGGGCTCCGGGCCGACCGTCAGGCCATGAGGGCCGGCGATCGGCTCAACCTTCGTGCGGATCCGGCACCATGGCGCCAGGTCAGGCAGCCCGTGGGAGCGCCGAACAGTCAGTCGATAATTGGGTGTCGCCGATCAGTCCGGGACTGATAGCGTCCCGGACGTGGCAAAGCTGAACCAGATCATCGCCGTTGAAAAGGGCGTCAAGTCCAAGTCCTTCCAGGAGCTGACGCAGGCCCACCAGGACCTGCAGAAGCCCGCGCTGCTGGCCGGGATCTCCCGCGCCTACCAGCCCAAGGACGAGGAGGGCGAGCAGCTGCCGCCGGAGTCGACCCGGGTGCAGCTGAAGGCCGAGGACATCCTGCGGTCCACCGCGAACACCCTCACCCGGCTCTTCGACGTGACGGCCACCAAGGACTGGGCCAACATCGACGCCCGCGCCGACGTCGTGGTGGACGGCCAGGTGCTCCTCGCCCGGGTTCCGGTGCCGTACCTGCTCTTCCTGGAGAAGCAGCTCACCGACTTGTTCACCTTCGTGAAGAAGCTACCGGTACTGGACGCCTCCGAGTCGTGGAACCTCGACCCGTCCACCGACGCCTGGAAGACCGAGCCGGTGCGCACCATCCGGACCAAGAAGGTGCCGCGCAACCACGTCAAGGCCGAGGCGACCGAGAAGCACCCGGCCCAGGTCGAGGTCTACTACGAGGACGTCGCGGTCGGCTACTGGACCACGGTCAAGTTCTCCGGCGCGCTGCCGGCCCGCCGGGTGAACGAGCTCGCCGAGCGGGTGGAGAAGCTCCAGCAGGCCGTCAAGTTCGCCCGCGAGGAGGCCAACGCCGTCGAGGTCACCGACCAGCGGGTGGGTGACGCCGTCTTCGGCTACCTGTTCCGGTAGCCTCATGATCGCCCGCCCGGGGAGCCGGGCGGGTGCGCCGAGCGCGACAAGTCCCCTGCCTGGGAAGCCGGATGGGTGGGCCCGCGCGCGGTGCGAAAAGCTGACACTGACGTTGAAGCTGACCAGGGGTCACAGTGGAGGTTCGAGCCCTCCCCCCGGCACCACCGGCCGGGGTAGCCCAATCAGGCAGAGGCAGGCCCTGTCAATCTCAGACTCTCGCTCCAGTCTCAGCATTCGCCGCCGAACACCGGATCGACCGGGTGCGGACGAATATCGACGAATGCGGGTTCAAGTCCTGTCTGTGCCGCTCCGTGGCACGGTAGTTCAAAGGTAGAACGCGTCGATTTCAACCTGATCCGCGACCCTTAAACGTGCCGGTGTGCGCAATTGGGCGGCAAACAGGGGCCCGGGAGCAGGCTACGCTCCCGGGTCCTCTCGCATTCCCGCGCGTTCCCGGCACGTCCTCACCGCGCGGGGAACAGCTCCAGGGATGCGGCGGGCGGACGCCGGGGCCGAGGACCCTGCTGCTCAGCGCCTCGTCTCGTACCTGGTCAGGACCACGCCGCCGGGAAACGTCCGCGTCTCCACGAGGTTCAGGTTCACCCAGCTGTCCAGCGCGGTGAAGAACGGCGTGCCGCCGCCCACCAGGACCGGATGGGTGGCGATCACGTACTCGTCGATCAGCCCGGCGCGCATGGCCGCCCCGGCGAGCGTCGCGCCGCCGATGTCCATCGGGCCGCCGTCCTCGGCCTTGAGCCGGGTGATCTCGGCGATCGCGTCGCCGGTGACCAGGCGGGTGTTCCAGTCGACCTCGTCGATCGTCGAGGAGAACACCACCTTCGGCGTGTCCCGCCAGTTCCGCGCGAACTCGATCTCCGCCGGGGTGGCGTCGGGCTGCTGGTCGGCGGTCGGCCAGTAGGAGCTCATCGTCTTCCACAGCTTGCGCCCGTACAGCGTCAGGCCACTCGCCTGCTCGTGCTCCAGCCACCACTGGAACAGCTCGGGGCTCGGCGGTCCGCTCCAGCCGATGTCGTCGCCGGCCGCGGCGACGTAGCCGTCCAGGGTCAGGTTCATGCCGTAGATCAGTTTCCGCATGGCCCAGCCTTCCGTCCGTGGGTGTCCGGCGTACGGACCGGCGCGGCTCGGGAGACTCGTCGGTGCGCGATCCGGGCTCGCCGGCCGTCCTCGTGCTTCTGGGCTCAGCGTGGTGCACCCGGTCGACACTGGCAAGCCGCCTGATCCGGCCTCACCCTCGCGAGGGAATGCCACCGATTCGAGGCTGGTCACGAGCGACAAGGCCGGTCGGCGGCTGCCCCGCCCTGTGCCGTGGATGCTCGAAAAGTCCCCGTTCGACCTGGGCTCGCCCGGAGCCGGTCCACTTGAACGCCGGATTCGAACAGCTCCATCATCGATTGCCTGCAACGCCCCCGGCACATACCTGAACTCGACTTCCGGGTATGCGCCTTGAAGAGAGCAGTGCCGCAGCGGCAGTCCCATGCGCCCACCGAGAGACCGAGGAGTCCGCCCAGTGATCGACTTCCAGGTGCTGACCGAGCTGGCCTTCCGCGAGGGCGTCGAGCGGATCGGCGTCGGCGTGGTGGTCCGCGACGCCTCCGGCCGGATCCTGATGATCCGCCGGGCCGCACACGACGTCCTGCCCGGCCTGTGGGAGTACCCGGGCGGCGGCGTGGAGGACGGCGAACCCGTGCCGGCCGGGGCGGCGCGGGAACTGGCCGAGGAGACCGGGCTCACCGGCCTGCCGCTGGAGTACGCGCGGTACCTGGACCTCAGCAACCAACGGGGCCTGCGCGTACGCCAGTTCGTCTTCACCGCCGTCGTGCCGGACGGCACCCCGGTCGTCCTCTCGCCCGACCATGACGGGCACCAGTGGGCCGACCCCGAGCGGCTGCCGCCGACAGGCGAAGGGCAGCGTACGGTGATCGAGTGGCTCACCGGCCGTCTGGCCGTACCCGGTTGGCGCCCGGCCGGCGGCTACCTCACCACCATCGCCCGACCCAGCGCCTACGGCTGCTTCCTGGTCACCGACCCGCAGGGCCGCGTCCTCGGGATGCGCTCCGCCGTCGACCCCGGCGTGTGGAACTTCCCCGGCGGCAACGTCGAGCCCGGCGAGACGCCGTTCACCACCGCCCTGCGCGAGGCCCGGGAGGAGCTCGGTCTCGACCTCGCCGCGGAGAACCCCGAGACCGTCACCCGCGGGCGCCTGGTCGCCGTCATCCACGAACAGGCCGGCACCGAGCAGCCCGTCCCCGCCTGCGGCTTCGTCTTCGACGGCGGGGTCCTCACCCGCGAGAAGCAGGCCCGGATCCGCCTCGATCCGGCCGAGCACACCGAGTGGCGCTTCGAGACCGCCCACGACTGGCACGCCCGGATGACCCCCGCCCGGTACCAGCGGCTCCGGCAGGTGCTGCGCGCCCACCGCTCCGGTGTCCCGCTCTACCTGGAGCGCCCCGTACCGGCCGACGACGACTTCGAGGGCGTCCTGGTCTTCGTCACCGACCGTGCGGGTCGACTGCTGATGAACCTGCGCGAGGACAGACCGGGCATGGCCTGGCCCGGCTACTGGACTCCGATCGGCGGCTGGCGGGAGACCGACGAGAGCGCCCGGGAGAGCGCGGTGCGCGAGGTCCGCGAGGAGGCCGGCATCGAGATCACCGGCCTGCGACCCCTCCCCGACCCGGACGACGACCTCGGCCTCCCGCTCACCCGCGTCCTGCACGCCGTCTGGGACGGCCCCGCCGGCGACCTGCGGCTCGGCGACGAGGGCCTGGCCGTCCGCATGGTTCCCCTCGACGAGGTGCTCGACCTCAAGGTCCCGCCCTACCTGCGCCGCTACCTGCCCCTGCTTGCCGCCGAAGCCGACCAGCCCACCGGGAGTACCCCATGACCCGCACGCCCTCCGCGAGATCACCTGCGGCAACCGGCTCTCCACCCACGGCTGGCCGGTGTGACGCCGGCGCCACCGCAGCCCTGTCCGCAGCACGTGCATGGTGCCGGCGAGAGCTGTCCTGTCCGGAACGCGAACTCTTCCGGGATGGGGGTGTCCTCGTTCGGGAGCGGGTGGCGGCAACGGGGCCCGCCCGCTCCCCCAGGTCGTCCGGGACGAGATCGGCACGCACGCGGACACCCTGCGGAACACGATCACTGAAGGCGATGCGTGCGGCTCAGCTCGATTCGAGGCCCCCGGCCGCACCGGCACCCGGCATTCCGGGCAGGGTGGTGACCAGGTCCCGGCGGATCGGCTTGCCCGGGCGCTGCTCCAGAAGCTCCTTGCCGTCCCGGATGATGGGGATGCCGTTCACGAGGACGTGCCGGAAGCCGGTGGAGTGCTGCGCGGGCTCGGTGAACGTCGCGTTGTCCTGCACGGTGGCGAGGTCGAACACCACGATGTCGGCGTCCGCGCCGACCTGGAGCCGACCCTTGCCGCGCATGTGCGGCACCGACTTCTCCAGGATCTGCGCCGGGATGAGGCTGGTCTTGCGGATCGCCTCGATCAGCGACACCTTGGGCTCCCCTTCGGGGCCTCCGCGTGCCCAGCGGGAGAGGAAGCGGGAGAAGCAGCCGGCCGAACGCGGGTGGGCGAAGGCCTCCGTGGGCAGCGGCCAGACGTCGCCCTCGACGAGGGTGCCGTCCTTGTTCACCCACGGCATCGCGTCGGAGGCGATCGCGGCCCCGGGGTACAGCACGGTGAGGTCGAGGAGCTCGGCGTCCTCGGGCTTGTCGTCGGGGTGCAGGAAGTGCATGTTGACGACGGTCCCGGGCGCGTTCTTCTGCAGCTCGTCGATCTTCTCCTGGGTCATCGGTTCGCCGTTGACCTCCATCGCCGAGGCGTCCTCCACTCCCCAGCGTGCGAGCCAGTCGCCCTGGAAGACCTCCGCGCTCACGGTGCTGGAGCACGCGCCGTAGGGGTACGCCTCGACGGTCACCGGCACGCCGCTCTCCTGAGCTTCGCGGACGAGTTCCACGCAGGCCTTGGCGTCCCGGCCGGCGTTGGCGTTGAGGTGGCAGATGTGCATGTGCGCGCCGGTCGTCGCGGCGAGGGAGATGAGTTCGCCGAGTGCTTCGAAGCCGCTGTCCGGTTCCTGAACGGAGAGGTAGCGCACGTGCGTGAAGGTCGGCACCTCGTGCTTCGCGGCGAGCTTGGCGAGCGCGTGGTACTCCTTGCGCCCGTAGCCCGGCGCGTAGCCGCCGTTGATGCCGATGCCCAGACCGCCCTCCAGCAGTCCCCGCTCGACGCGGGCGATGATGCGCTGGATCTCGTCGTCGTCGGCGACGCTGTTCTGCCAGCCGTCGAGCGAGAACGCCTCCTGGAACCAGACCAGGTTGGCCTCGGGCTCCCGGTCCTCCTTCTCCGCGATGCGGGCGTAGACCCACGAGACGGACACGCCGTAGTTGATCGGGCGGCCGCCCTCGGCGACCACGTTGTCGTAGAACTCCGCGATCGGCAGGAGTCCCGATTCCAGTTCGAGCGCGGTGGTCACCCCGTCGAAGGCCTGCATCCACGCGGCGGGCAGCTGCTGGCCGTGCGAGTGGAGATCGACGAACCCGGGGGCGACGACCAGGCCCTCGGCGTCGATCACCGTCGTGCCCTCCAGCGGCTCACGTGAGATCGCCGCGACCCGCTCTCCCGTGATCCCCACGTTGAGGATCTCGTCGATCTCCCTCTCGGGATCCACCACGCGCCCCCCGACGAGGACGACGTCGTACGGGCCGGGCAGGTTCTGCTGCGTGTGGCCCTCTTGCGGCTTGTCAGTCATCGGCATCTCCGTGGTCGCCAGAGTGGTTCGTGTCCGAGCAGATCCTGACAGGCCGTCAGCGTGCCGGACTCGACCCCGGAGCCGGGTTCACCCGGCGGGCGGAACCCGGGCCCCTCGACGCCGGCCTCCCGTCGTCCCGTCGTCCTCGTCAGGGCAACGTCGGTGTCCCGCCCGATCCCTGTCACCCCACGGGGCCGATGGGCGTCTACTGCGCACCCCGCTGCGGCGAGTCGTCGCGCCCCTGATCGTACGAGGAGTGGGCTCGACGACATCAGATGATCCCGTGCCCGATTTACGGCGTTTGATCACGACCTCGGGGTTAGCGTGTGAAGCCGAGCGGGACGCCATCAGCAGGATCGCCCTCCGAGCGAGCCGGGACCGGCGAAACAGTTCCGTGCGTCATGCCCCGATTCTCCGCGCCTCCGCCAACGCGCCAAGCGCCCGCCCGATCCCGTCGGGCCGGCGGATCCCGTCGGCTCGTACTGTCCCGCCACGAGAGGAAGACCGTGACCCAGCAGACTCCCGTACCGATCCTGATCAAGAACGTGCGCGTCTTCGACGCCGTGCGCTCCGGGCCGACCCCGCCGACGTCGGTGCTCATCCGGGACCGCAGGATCGCCGCGATCGGTGTGGAGAACCCGCCGGAGGGGGCCGTCGTCATCGAGGGCGGCGGGCGGGTGCTCATGCCCGGCCTGACCGACGCCCACGTCCACCTGTTCGCGACCGGGACCTCCCTCGCGGGCCTGACCACCGGCGCCACCGGCACGGGCTACTACAACGCGCTCGCCGAAGCCGAGCGGATGCTCATGCGCGGCTTCACCACCGTCCGGGACATGGCCGGCGACGTCACCTCGCTGCGGCAGGTCCTGGACGCGGGGACGTTCCCCGGCCCGCGCATCTACCCGAGCCAGGCGGCCATCTCCCAGACCTCCGGCCACGGCGACTTCTCCCACGTCTACGAGGACGCGAACACCTTCTCCTGCGGGGCGCACGCCCGCGCCGAGCAGATCGGCTTCCTACGGGTCGCCGACGGCCGCGACCAGGTGCTCGCGGCCGTGCGCGAGCAGCTGAAGAAGGGGGCCTCCCAGATCAAGGTCATGGCGGGCGGTGGAGTGTCCTCCGCCTACGACCCGCTGGACGTGCTGCAGTACACGGCGGACGAACTCAGGGCCGCGGTCGAGGCCGCCACGGACTGGGGAACGTACGTGTGCGCGCACGTCTACAACGACGAGGGCATCCGCCGCGCGATCGCCGCCGGGATCAGGTCGATCGAGCACGGCCACCTGGTCGCCGGCCCCGAGACCGTCAAGCTGATGGCGGACAGCGGGGTGTGGCTGAGCACCCAGCCCTTCCTCGAGAGCGACCACGAGTACGCCAACCCGGAGAACACCGCGAAGAACAAGCAGGTCTGCGAGGGCGTCGCGAACTCCTTCCAGTGGGCACGGGAGCAGGGCGCGAAGATCGCCTTCGGCACGGACCTGCTGCTCGAACCGGAGAAGGCCGGGCTGCAGAACGAGATGCTGACCCGGCTGTCCACGGAGTTCGGGTTCAAGCCCGCCGAGGCGCTGAGGATCGCCACGTCCGGCAACACCGAGCTCTTCCGGCTCTCCGGCGAGCGCGACCCCTACAAGGAGGCCATCCTCGGCCAGATCACCGAGGGCGCCTGGGCCGACGTCCTCCTCGTCGAGGACGACCCCACCCAGGACCTCACCGTGCTCGGCGACCCGGACAGGAACCTCACCGTGATCATCAAAGACGGCCGCATCTACAAGAACCTCCTCGACTGACCCCGGACGACGCCACTCGGTCGGTGGGGCCGCGGTT
>NZ_JBHVET010000183.1:0-12316 GCF_042802135.1 Kitasatospora sp. NPDC057512 | reverse complement strand
GTCCCCGACCAGTTCGGGGATGCCGCCGACGGCGGTGGCGACCACCGGCACGCCGGCCCGCATCGCCTCCTGCACCACCAGCGAGCGGGCCTCCCAGCGGCTGGAGACCACCACCACGTCGGCGGCGGCCAGCAGGTCGGGCACGTCCGTGCGGTAGCCGAGCAGCCGTACCGGCAGCTTCTCCGCGGCCGCCCGCTCGCGCAGCGCGCCCGCCTCCGGGCCGTCCCCGGCGAGCAGCACGAGCGGCTGCGGGTCCAGCGCGGACAGCTCCCGGGTGGCGTCCAGCAGCAGCCCGAAGGCCTTCTGCGGGACGAGCCGGCCGACCGCCAGCACCAGCGGACGGCCCGGGCCGTCGCCGAGCAGCGCGGCGCGCGCCTCGGTGCGGCCGAGCAGGCCCTCGGGCATCGGCGGCGCGGCGACCGGGCCCAGCCGGGCGTCGGTGGCGCCCAGTTCGCGGGCCCGGGCGACCAGGTCGGAGGAGGCGCCGAGGACCAGGTCGGCGGCGCGCGCCACCCGGCGCTCCATCAGCCGCTGCAGCCGGCGCTCCATGCCGGTGGCCAGCAGCGCGTGGTGCGAGGTGACCACCAGCGGGGTCTCCGGGCGCAGGCCCGGGAAGCGGCCCGCGGTGCGCAGCGCCAGGTCGGACAGCAGCCCGGCGCGCAGCCCGTGGGCGTGCACCACGTCGGCGCCGGTGAAGGCCCGGCGCAGCTCGCCGATCGCGGTGGCGTCGCTGCGGGCTCCCGCGGTCGGGGTGATGTCGACGGTGTGGAACCTGGCGCCCGTACGGGAGAAGCCGAACAGCGCGTCCGTGCCGGCCGGCGCGCAGACCGTGACGTTCACCCCGTGCGCGACCAGGCCCTGGGCCAGGGAGCGCACGTGCGCACCGATGCCGCCGGTGCTGGCGGCCAGGACGAGTACCACGTGCAGCTGCCCCGGTTCGGGGACGGCCGCGGTGGCCCGGGCGGCGGAATGGTCCACGTCGTCTCGCATCCGACTCGATCAGGTTCGCGCGCCGCTTCGCGAGGATTGCCCGCCCGGCGGCGCTCGGGGCTGGGAAGCCAGTGTCCAGCCGCCACGATGCCAGGTCGGCGGCCCTCTTGGACAGTCGGCGCCACGGGGGCGCGTCACCGACGTCCGGGGGGCCGCCGGCCCCGGCTAGCGGCGGCGCGGGGCCCGGGCCGCGGCCAGCAGTTCCTCGGCGTGCGCGCGGCCCAGTTCCGAGTCCTCCAGGCCGGCCAGCATCCGGGAGAGTTCGCGCACCCGCTCCTCGTCGTTCAGCACCTTGACACCGCTGCGGGTCACGGTGCCGTCGTTGGTCTTCTCCACCACCAGGTGCCGGTCGGCGAACGCGGCGACCTGCGGGAGGTGGGTGACCACCACGACCTGGGCGGACTCGGCCAGCTTGGCCAGCCGGCGGCCGATCTCGACCGCGGCCTTGCCGCCGACACCCGCGTCCACCTCGTCGAACAGGTAGGTGGGGACGGGGTCGGCGCCCGCGAAGACCACCTCGACGGCGAGCATCACGCGCGACAGCTCACCGCCGGAGGCGCCCTTGGCGATCGGGCGCGGCTGGGCGCCGGGGTGCGGGGCGAGCAGCACCTCGACCTCGTCCACGCCGTGCGGCCCGTACGCGACGGTGCGCCCGCCGACCTCGATCCCGGCCAGGTCGTCGACCTGGGCGATCGCGAAGGTCACCCGGGCGTGCGGCATGGCCAGTTCGGCGAGTTCGGCGGAGACCGCGTCGGCGAACCGCCCGGCCGCGGCGTGCCGGGCCCGCGACACCTCGGCGGCCAGCTCGGCCAGCTCGGCCCGCAGCTCGCTCTCCCGGGCGCCGAGCTCGTCGATCCGGTCGTCGTCGCCGTCGAGCTCGGCGAGCCGCACCGCCCCGGCCTCGGCCCAGGCGATCACCTCGGCGAGCGAGTTCTCCTCGCCGCCGTACTTGCGCAGCAGCTGGGCCAGGACGGCCCGGCGGTCCTCGACGGCGGCCAGGCGCACCGGGTCGGCGTCCAGGTCGTCCGCGTAGCCGGCCAGGTCGCCGGCCACGTCGGCGAGCAGGTAGCCGACCTCGTTGAGGCGGTCGGCCAGGGCGGCGAGCCGCTCGTCGTGGTGGCGCACCGCGTCCAGGGCCCGGCGGGACTGGGCGAGCAGGGTGCCCGCGTCCAGCGCCTCCGGGTCGACCGGGTCGCCGGCCAGGGCGGCGTGGGCGAGGGTCGCGGCGGAGG
The DNA here is from genome assembly GCF_042802135.1 of Kitasatospora sp. NPDC057512. Lineage (NCBI taxonomy): Bacteria > Bacillati > Actinomycetota > Actinomycetes > Kitasatosporales > Streptomycetaceae > Kitasatospora > Kitasatospora sp. NPDC057512. Next base: position 10,094 of record NZ_JBHVET010000183.1, on the reverse strand, counting down.
ACAGCGCGTCGGCGTGGCCGAGCCGCTCGGCCTCGGCGGCCAGCTCGGCGTCCTCGCCGGCCACCGGCTCGGCGGCGGCGATCTCGTCCAGGCCGAAGCGCAGCAGGTCGGCCTCCTGGGCGCGCTCGCGGGCCCGGGTGGTCAGCTCCTCCAGGGTCGCGGAGACCTCGCGCAGGACGCGGTAGGTCTCCCGGTAGCGGGCCAGCGGCCCGGCCACCGAGGCGCCCGCGTACCGGTCCAGCGCGCCGCGCTGGCGGGCCGGGCGCAGCAGCCGCTGCTGGTCGGTCTGGCCGTGCACGGCGATCAGGTCCTCGCCGAGTTCGGCGAGCAGCCCGACCGGGACGGACCGGCCGCCGACGTGCGCCCGGGAGCGGCCCTCGGCGGAGACGGTCCGGCTGATCAGCAGCGCGCCGTCGTCCAGTTCGGCCCCGGCCTCGATCGCGCGGGCCGCCGCCGGGGAGCCGGGGGGCAGCTCCAGGCGGCCCTCCACGACGGCGCGTCCGGTGCCGTTGCGCACCAGGCCCGGGTCGGCGCGTCCCCCCAGCAGCAGGCCGAGGCTGGTGACGACCATGGTCTTCCCGGCGCCGGTCTCACCGGTCACGGCGGTGAAGCCGGGGGCGAGTTCGACCACCGCGTCGTCGATGACCCCAAGATCCCGTATCCGCATCTCGTCCAACACGGAGACGACCTTACGAGGTTCCGCCCCCGGCGCGCGACGAGCGACAACGGCGCGCGGCAACTCCGTGCCCGGAAGTTCATCCCTTCCGGGCGTCCTCGGCGGGCACCGGAACGGTGCACCAGGGCAGCATGAGCTGCACCAGCGGGCCGATGGCCAGCGCGTACGCGACGGTGCCGGCCCCGGCGGTGCCGCCGAGCAGCAGCCCGGCGGTGAGGACCGTCACCTCGATGCCGGTGCGGATCAGCCGCAGCGAGCGGCCGGTGTGCCGGTGCAGGCCGGTCATCAGGCCGTCGCGCGGGCCGGGGCCGAGCCGGGCGCCGATGTAGAGGCCGCTGGCCAGGCCGTTGAGGGCGATCGCCGCGGCCGTCAGCGCGATCCTGGCGGGCAGGGCGCCGGGGCCGTCGACGACCCGCAGGGTGAGGTCCATGGCCGCGCCGATCACCAGCACGTTGGCGACGGTGCCCAGGCCGGGGCGCTGGCGCAGCGGGATCCACAGCAGCAGGACGAGGGCGCCGCAGATCGTCACCCAGGTGCCGACCGAGAGGCCGACGGTGCGCTGCAGGCCCTGGTGCAGGACGTCCCAGGGGTCGAGGCCGAGGCCGGCGCGGAGCATCAGCGCCATGCTCACGCCATACAGGGCGAGGCCGACGAACAGCTGCGGTATCCGGCGGCCCAGGGCGCGGGTGTCGCCGAACACCCGGCCGGCGAGCTTCCGCCCGGCGGCCGGTACGGGTCTGGTGGGGGTGGCTGATCCTGGTGTGGTCGTGGTGGCCAAGGCCTGCTCCTGCGGTGGTGCTGCACCACCGGGGCGCCCGGTGGTGGCGGCCGGCACGGCCGCCCTGCCATGATGGCCAGTCCAAAGCTGCCCGCTCCAGGGCCAATCCCGAGCAAGTGGACTTATTCAGCCATGGTCGACTGGCACACCACCGTCACCCCGCCCGCGCTCGCGCGGCTGCTCACCACCGCCCGGCTCCCCGAGCCCGCCGCCGCCCGCCGCCCCGCCTACCGCACCCTGGCCGGACAGATCCGGCTGCTGGTCACCGAGGGCCGGCTGCCGGTCGGCGCCCGGCTGCCCGCCGAGCGCGAGCTGGCCACCGCGCTGGCGATGAGCCGCACCACCGTCGCCACCGCGTACGAGACCCTGCGCGGCGACGGCTACCTGCGCAGCCGGCGCGGCGCGGGCAGCTGGACCGCCCTGCCCGAGGGCGCCCCGCCGCCCGGCGAGGCCCTGCACCCCGTCCCGCCGGACGAGCAGGGCCGCATCCTCGACCTCGGCGTCGCCGCCCCGCCCGCCCCCCAGCCCTGGGTCGGCCAGGCCGCCGCCCGGGCCGTCGAGCAGCTGCCGTACTACGCCGCCGGGCACGGCCACTACCCCACCGGCGTCCCGGTGCTGCGCGAGGCCGTCGCCCGCCGCTTCACCGAGCGCGGACTGCCCACCACCCCCGACCAGATCCTGATCACCACCGGCGCGATGGGCGGCCTGCACCTGCTCCAGCGGGCGCTGGTCGGCCGCGGCGACCGGGTCGCCGTCGAGGCGCCCAGCTACGCCCACACCCTGCAGGCGCTCCGGCTGGCCGGCGCGCGCCTGGTCCCGGTGCCGTACGCCTGGACGCCGCGGCCCGCCTGGGACCTCGACGAGTGGCGGCGGGTGCTGCGCGGCGCCGGCCCCCGGGTCGCGTACGTGATCCCGGACTTCCACAACCCGACCGGCGCGCTGATCGACGAGGAGCAGCGCCGCGAGCTGCTGGCCGCCGCCAGGGCCGCCGGGAGCATCGTGCTGGCCGACGAGACCACCGCCGAACTCGGCTGGGGCGTACCGCCGTCCACGCCGCTGCCGCGCCCGACGGCGGCCCTGGACCGCTCCGCCCAGGTGGTCACCGTCGGCTCGGCGGGCAAGCTGCTCTGGGGCGGCCTGCGGATCGGCTGGGTCCGGGCCGCGCCCGCGCTGGTGCGCCGGCTGGCCACCGAGCGGGTCTACAGCGACGTCGGCACCCCGGTGCTGGACCAGCTGATCGCCGCCGAGCTGCTGGGCGATCCGCTGCCCGACGTGCGGGAGCACCAGCTGACCCGGCTGCGGGCCACCGCGCGGGCCTTCGCCGCCGCCCTGCCCGAACGGCTGCCCGGGTGGAGCTTCACCATGCCGTCGGGCGGGCTCTCCCTGTGGGTCTCCACCGACGGCCTGTCCGGCGCGGCACTGGCCCGGGCCGGGGAGCGCAGCGGGGTCCGGATCGCCTCCGGCAACCGCTTCGGCTCGGACGGCGCCTTCGAGCACCACATCCGCCTCCCGGTCACCGTGCCCGCCGCGACCGTCCCCGCCGCCGTCGAACGCCTCGCCGACCTGGCCGCCCACGCGGCGGCCGGCGGACGTCTCGAACCGACGGACGAGGCCCAGCCGCTGGCGGTCTGACGGGGACAAGTCCCTTGGCGCGCAGGAACTTTGGCGCGTTCGTACCGGCCGCGGCTACTGGTGGTCGGCCCGGCCGCGCCAACCCGTCACCGGCAGCGCGAACTTGGCCACCAGCCGGTCGGTGAACGGCGCCCGGTGCAGTCTGGCCAGCCGCACCGGCGTCCGGCCCCGACGGACCTCCACCCGCGCCCCGGCGGGCAGTTCGACCGAACGCCGCCCGTCGCACCAGAGCACCCCGTGCGGGGTCTTGGGCTGCACCTCGACCGCCAGCACCGACTCCGGCGAGGTCACCAGCGGACGGGCGAACAGCGCGTGCGCGGAGATCGGCACCATCAGCAGCGCCTCCACCTCCGGCCACACCACCGGCCCGCCGCCGGAGAACGCGTACGCGGTGGACCCGGTCGGCGTCGCGCACACCACGCCGTCGCAGCCGAAGTTGGAGACCGGGCGGCCGTCCACCTCGGTCACCACCTCCAGCATCCGCTCCCGGGACGCCTTCTCGATCGAGGCCTCGTTCAGCGCCCAGTCCTCGTGCACCACGTCGCCGTTGGTGCGGACGATGACGTCGATCGTCATCCGCTCCTCGACCTCGTAGTCGGCGTCGACCACCCGCTCGACGACCACGGCCAGGTCGTCCCGCTCGGCCTCGGCGAGGAAGCCCACCCGGCCCAGGTTGATCCCGAGCATCGGAAGCCCGTGGGAGCGCGCCAGCTCCGCCCCGCGCAGCAGCGTCCCGTCCCCGCCGGCCACCAGGATCAGCTCGCAGCCGTCCGCCGCCCCGGGGCCCTCGGCCACCTTCTCGACGCCCTCCGGCAGGTCCAGGTCCACCGCCTCGGCTTCCAGCAGTCTGATCCGGAGCCCCACCTTCAGCAGCCCGTGCACCAGGGCCTCGACGCTGCGCAGCGCGGTCTCCCGGCCGGTGTGCGCGATCAGGAAGACCGTACGTTCTTCATCGCTCATGCCGCTGCCCTCTCCCTAACGCCTACCGGGTCGCCCTCGGCCCGGGGCGGCCGCGCCATTCGACATGACGGGCCGGACGCTCGCAAGGCACCCTACCGGGGCCCCTCCGCCACGGCCCGGTCCGCGTCCGCGGGGTCCAGCCGCGGAGCGTCACGGCGCAGCCAGAGGAAGTACTCGACGTTGCCGGACGGCCCCGGCAGGGGGCTCGCGGTTACCGCGCGCACGCCCAGCCCGAGCTCCCACGCCTGCCCCGCGACCTGGCGCACCATCTCGGCGCGCAGCTGCGGGCTGCGCACCACCCCGCCGCTGCCCAGGCGCTCCTTGCCGATCTCGAACTGGGGCTTGACCATCAGCACCAGGTCCGCGTCCTCGGCCGCGCAGGAGGCGAGGGCCGGGAGCACCAGGCCGAGCGAGATGAACGACAGGTCGCCCACCACCAGGTCCACCCGGGTGCCGCCGATCAGCTCCGGCGTCAGCTCGCGCACATTGGTGCGGTCCATCACGGTGACCCGCTCGTCGCTCTGCAGCGACCAGGCGAGCTGCCCGTAGCCGACGTCCACCGCCAGCACGTGCGCGGCCCCGGCCCGCAGCAGCACGTCGGTGAACCCGCCGGTGGAGGCGCCCGCGTCCAGCGCCCGGCGGCCCTCGACGACCAGGCCCTGCGGCACGAAGGCCGCGAACGCGCCGGCGAGCTTGTGGCCGCCGCGCGAGACGTAGTCGGGGTCGTTCTCGTCCTTGGCCACCACGACCGCCGCCGAGGTCTCCACCTGGGTGGCCGGCTTGGTCGCGGTGGCGCCGCCGACCGTCACCCGGCCGGCGGCGATCAGCTCGGACGCGTGCTCACGCGATCGGGCCAGCTTGCGGCGGACCAATTCCGCGTCGAGTCGACGTCGTGCCACTGCCACTGGTGCTTCAGCTCCTACGGATCCTGCGGGTCATTCCTGGTCGAGCGCGGCCAGTGTGTCGACGAGCCGCTGGTGAACATCTTCGTACACCGCGACGTGTGCCTCGGCCGGGACCCCGTCCAGGGCCTCCAGCCGGGCCAGTCCGGCGTCCACGCCGGGGTGGCCGGTGGGGAGCAGCTCGACGCCGAGCGGCTCGGCGGGGAGCACCGCGTCGAGCGGTGCCGGCGGCCCGGCGTGCCGGGCGGACCCGGGCGGTTCACTCGTCTCGGGCATCGGGCTTCTTCGCGTCGTCGGGCTTCTTCGCGTCGTCGGACTTCTTCATGCTGTCGGGCTTCTTCGTGCTGGTGGCCTTGCGGACGGTGGTCCTCCTGGTCACCGCACGCTTCGCGGGCGTCCCGGGCTCGGTTCCCGCCTCGGCCTGCCGGGCGGTGGCGGTCTTCTTGACCGTCGTCGTCCGCTTCGCGGCAGGCTTCTCGGCCGGCGTCTTCTTGGGCCGCGTCGTCTTCGCCTCGGTGGCCTTCTTCGCCGTGCTCTTCCCGGCCGGGGCCTTCCCGACGGTGCTCTCCTCCGCCACGGGCCCCTCCTGCGGGGCCGGGGCGACCGCGGACACCCGCGGAACGGGCGGAACCGGCGGGTCGACCTCGACCGGCTCGTCCACCTCCACCCGCTCGGCGACTATCGGCCCGCCCACCGTCCGGGCGGCCGACCGCTCCTCCTCGGCCTCCCAGCCGCGCCCGAAGAGGTCCCCGGCCCGCGGCGCCGGCACCGGCTCCTCGGCCTCGTACGCCCCCGGCCCGGACGCGGCCGCCGGGGCCTCCTCCTCGACCTCGCGCAGCTTGGTCTCCAGGTACGCCAGCACCACGCCGACCTTGGTCACCTGGTCGCCGACCTTCTCGAAGACCTTCTCCGCCTCGTTGCGCGCCACGCCGACCGCCAGGTCGACCCCGGCGCGCCCGGCGGTGACCGCCTCCCCGGCGAGGGTCTGCAGGGTCTCCACCGACGGCGGGAACTGGCCGCCCAGCCGGCGCTCGACCCCGGCGACGTCGACCCCGGCCTTCTCCAGGATCGAGCTCGCCGTCCCGACGACCAGCCTGCCGACCTCCTCGACCACTCCGGCGGCGGTCTCCACCACTCCCCGAACCGTCCTCGGCAGCATCCGGGTGCCTCCCAATCGCCTCTGGGCGTCGCTCCGTCGCCCTCAGTACCCGGGCGCCGTTCCGGGCACCCCACCGACGACGCTACCGCCAAAACCCGCCTGAGGTACCGTGGCCCGCAGTCAGCACCGTAGCGACCGGGGGAGGGAGCCGGCCCGTGGCGAACGCCGAGGAGTGCCGGGAGGCGCTGGAGCAGCTCAGCCGGAACATGACGAAGTCCACCGGCGACGTCCGCAAGGCCGCGGCCCTCGACCGCTCGCTCAGCTGCCGGATCACCGACCTCGACCTGACCTTCACCGGGCGGCTGCGCGACGGCCGGATCCAGGACGTGGTGGTGGCCCCCGGCGCCCCGGCCGGGAAGGCGGAGATCCGGCTCACCATGAGCAGCGACGACCTGGTCGCGCTGGTCGGCGGGCGGCTCAACTTCGCCTCCGCGTGGGCGAGCGGCCGGGTCAGGCTGGAGGCGGGCTTCCGCGACCTGCTGCGGTTGCGCACCCTGCTCTGATCCCGGCCGCCGTACCCGCCGACCGCCGGACCGTCCTCAGAACCCCAGGTCGGCCAGCGCCTTCCGGCCGTCCACCGGCGCGCCGCCCGCGTCCAGCACCGTCCACGCGGCCGCGCACAGCGCCCGCAGGCCGTCCCAGCGGTCCCCCGCCCCGGACAGCCGCAGCACCCCCGCCTCGACGCCCGCGACCCAGCCGCCGCACCCGAAGCCGCCGTCCACCGGCGTCACCGCCGGGTGCGGGACGAGCAGTCCGCGCAGGTCCGCCGCCAGGTAGGTCGGCCGGTGCTCGACCGGGGCCGCCAGCAGCAGCTCCGGGGTGGTCACCCCGGTGAACACCAGCAGGCTGTCCACCCCGCCGTTGAACGCGCCCTCGATGTCGGTGTCCAGCCGGTCCCCGACCACCAGCGGCCGCTCCGCGCCGGTGCGCAGCACGGTCTCCCGGTGCATCGGGGGCAGCGGCTTGCCCGCCACCTCCGGCTCCACCCCGGTCGCCGCCCGCACGGCCGCCACCAGGGTGCCGTTGCCGGGCGCGATGCCGCGGGCCCTCGGCACCGTCAGGTCCAGGTTGGACGCCACCCAGGGCAGGCCGCTCTGCACCGCGTACGCGGCCTCCGCGAGGTCCGTCCACCCCACCGAGGGGTCGAAGCCCTGGACCACCGCGAGCGGCCCGTCGGCCAGCGAGCGGACCGCGACCAGCCCCAGCTCGGCCAGCGCCTCCTCCAGCCCGAGGCCGCCCACGACCAGCACCTTCGAACCGGCCGGCACCTTCTCGGCGACCAGCCGGGCGGCGGCCTGGGCCGAGTTGATCACGTCGGCCGGCTCGGCCGGGACGCCCAGCTCGGTCAGGTGCTCGGCGACCACCCGCGGCGGGCGGGAGGCGTTGTTGGTCACGTACGCGAGCCGCATCCCGGCCGTCCGGGCCGCGTCCAGGGCGTCCACCGCGTGCTCAATCGCGTGCGCGCCGGCGTAGACCACGCCGTCCAGGTCCAGCAGCGCGGTGTCGTACGCGTCGGTCAGCGGCCGCTCGCTGCCTCCGGGGGCGGTCCGTCGCACGGGGGTGGCCGTCTCGGTCATGGCTGCGCTACCTCATTCACTGCGTCGTCGTTCACTGCGTCGTCCGTGTCGCACGTCCTCGTGCGTCAGGGGGTCCGGTACGGCCTCCGGCCCGGTGCCCGGTACGGCCTCCGGCCGGGTCGCGGCGCCCACCGGTCAGGCGCCACCGTCGGCACCGGCGGTGTCCGCCGTTCCGCCGGCCGGGCCCTCGGCGCCCGCCGGGGGCTCCACGTACCCGGGGGCTCCCGGCAGCAGCGGGCCGTACGCCCCGGCGCGGGCCGCCAGGGTCGCCCTGGTCTGCCGCAACGCCTGCCGGTAGTGGTCGGACTCCGGCCGCATCGCCACGGCCAGCGCCAGGTGCTCGGCGGAGGTCTCGAAGTCGCCCAGCCGGGCCGCCGAGACGCCCCATCCGAACTGAGCGTAGTCGTCCGCCGGATCCGCGAGCGCCACGGCACGGAAGTTCTCCAGCGCCGCCGCGTACGAGCCCGCGTCGAACTGGGCCCGCGCCAGCGCCTCCCGGATGCTGCGCGAGTGCGGCTCGGCCGCCACCGCCCGGGCGAGCAGTTGCTCGGCGGCCGCCGGATGCCCCTGCGCCAGCAGCCGGGCGCCCCGGCGGAACCAGTCGTAGACGTCCCCGGTGGGCTCCCCGGAACGGCTCTGCCGCGGCACGCCGCCGACCTCCGAACCCGCCTCCGAGCCGCCCTCCGAGGCACCCTCCGAACCGACCGGCACCGCGCCGGCCGTCGGACCGTCGCCCGGCGCGCGGCCCGGCGCACCGTCGGCCGGAGCGTCCCCGCGGGTGGCACCGACCGGCCCGCCCGACTCGGCCGGGCCGCCGCCGTCCACCCGTTCCTGCCCGTCGTCCATGCCGTACCTCGCCCTCGGTCGCACACCCGCCCCACAGATCGGCACGGGTATTCCGATCTCTCAACAACGCGTACCCGGTTACGATGCCCAGAATGAGCACACCCAGTGCAGAAGACGGAGTCGAGACTCCCGAGGGCGGCCCCGGCGATCCCGGGCACGTCGCCACCGCCGGCCTGTCCCTGTCCCCCTTCCGCGGCCTGCGCTACGTCCCCGACCGGGTCGGCACCCTGGCCGCCGTGACGTCCCCGCCGTACGACGTCGTGGACCCGGGCCGCCGACTCGACCTGGAGACCGCCGACCCGCACAACGTGGTCCGGCTGATCCTGCCCAGGCCCGAGCCCGAGGACGCCGGCGACCGCCCCGACCGCGACACCCGCTACCGGCACGCCGCCCGGCTGCTGGCCGCCTGGCAGCGCGAGGGCGTCCTGGCCGCCGACCCCGAACCCGCGATCTACGTCTACGAGCAGCGGGTCCCGGCCACCGCCGACTCCCCCGAGCTGCTCCAACGCGGCCTGATCGGCGCCCTCGCGGTGAGCGGCCGGGAGGGTGGCGTGGTGCTCCCGCACGAGGACGTGATGCCGCGGCCGGTCGCCGACCGGGTCGGCCTGATGCGCACCACCCGGGCCAACCTGGAACCGCTGCTGCTCACCTACCGGGGCGACGGGGGCGCCTCCGGCGTGATCGAGCGGACGGTCGAACGCGAGCCGCTGCTCTCCACCGCGACCAGCGACGGCACCCACCACCGCCTCTGGGCGGTCACCGCCCCGGCCGAGATCGCCGAGATCAGCCGCGACCTGGCCACCTGCCGGGCGCTGATCGCCGACGGCCACCACCGCTGGGAGATGTACCTGCGCCTCCAGCGCGAGCACCGCCACCTGCCGCGCAGCCCCTGGGACCGCGGCATGGTGCTCCTGGTGGACACCGCCCGCTACCCGCTGCGGGTCCGTGCCATCCACCGCGTGCTGTACCGGCTGCCGGTGGCCGAGGCGCTGGAGCGGCTCGGCGACCAGTGGAAGGTCAAGGAGGTCCCCGGGCCGCTGCCCGCCGCGCTCCAGGCCCTCGCCGAGCAGAAGCGGCACGGCGGCAACGGCTTCGTCCTGACCGGCGGCGACGGCGTCTACTGGCTGCTCGGCGAGCCCGAGGAGTCCCTGCTCGACGCCACCGTGCCGCACGGCCGGCCCGAGGAGTGGCGCCACCTGGACGCCACCGTCCTGCACGCCACCCTGCTGGACCGCACCTGGCACGTCCCCGACGGCCCGGACCACATCGGCTACCTGCACACCGCCGTGGCCGCCGAACAGGAGGCCGCGCGCACCGGCGGCACCGCCGTCCTGCTGCACCCGGTCCGGGAGTCCGTGGTGCGACGGCTGGCCGAGCAGGGCGTCACCATGCCGCGCAAGTCCACCTCCTTCGGGCCGAAGCCGGCCACCGGGCTGGTGCTGCGCAACCTCGCGCTGGGCTGACACCGCGCGCCGCGCGGGGCCGACACCGCCGCCGGCCCGAACACGGACCGGAACGCCGTGAGGCCCTGCCGTTCCCCGGGAAACTCCGGGAACGGCAGGGC
>NZ_JBHVET010000182.1:0-12444 GCF_042802135.1 Kitasatospora sp. NPDC057512 | reverse complement strand
GCCGCCGGCAGGGCGGCCACCCGGAAGGCGACCCGCATCCGGGTCAGGGCGGTCCGGACGATGTCGTCCGGAAGCTGGAGGGTGACCACGGGGAGGATGTCGGTGCGGGCGTGGACGGCCAGCCAGGGGTCCGCGATGAGGACGACGTGGGTGGAGTTGTCGTCGCTGTCGGGCTCGGTGAACGGCCGTGCGGGCAGACGGAGTTCGTTTCCGGTGACCGGGGTGAGGTACGGGTCGGGGTCGGCCGGCGCGCCGTGGGTGTGGAAGAGCCCGTAGTCGTCCTGGGTGAAGAAGCCGACGAGTCCGTCGGTGGGGAGGTCCGGGTCGCCGAGGCGGATGTTCCACCGGTAGTCGGGGTACTCCGCTGTCCCGGGTCGCAGGACCTGGTCCCAGTCGGCGGAGGTCAGCGGCGGGCCGTCGAGGTCGAACCGCAGCCGGGAGCGGATCAGGGCCAGCGGGCGTCCGGCGAGGTCCGCGAGGGAGTTCTCGGGCTGGAGGCCCGCCGCGGGGGCCAGCGCGCCGAGGGTGTCGTCGAGGACGTCGAGCATCGCGGTGAACGAGGCGGGCCCCCGGTCGCGGAGCGTGCGCAGGAAGCCCGCGAGCTCGGGGTGGGCCACGGCGAAGGCGTCGGCGTCGAGGTCGGGCAGCGGCGACCCGGGCAGCGGTTGCCAGCTGACCTGCGGGCTGTGGTCGGGCGCGAGGGTGAGCCGGAGCTCGCCGAGCCCCTCCCCCTGGTCGCTGTAGGCGAGCAGGGAGCGGTCGGCACGGTTGAGGTGGGTGGCGAGCAGCCATCCGCAGACGGCGGGGTCGGGCCGGTCGGGTGCGAAGGTGAGGCGGGCGGGCTGCAGGAGGCGCGGCGGGAGTTCCGCAACGCAGTAGGCCGGCGGGTCGCCGTCCGGGCTCGCGATCCTGCCCTGGTCGGGGGTGACGCTCCAGGCCAGGAAGGGGCGCAGCTGCTCGTACTGCTGTTCCGTCGTGGTGACGACGTCGCAGGCGCGGCCGAAGGTGTCGACCAGCTTGACGTTGGTGAGGTGCAGCTGGCCGGCGCGGACGGGCTGGAAGCGGGACTCGCTCCCGTCCGGGGGGCCGGGATTGGGGACCGGGGTGTGCGGCGCGCCGGTCAGGTCGCCCAGGGGTGCCTCGGGCGGCAGGTCGACGGTGGTGTGCCGGTGCAGGAACCAGTCGTTGAGGCCGTCGAGGGTCTGGGAGACCAGGTCCAGGTCGGCGGCGCCGTCGCGCAGCCGACGCAGTGCCTCGACGGGGGCGTCGGGGTGGCGCTCGGCGTGGTGGGCCAGGCGGGCGGCGGCGTTGAAGGCGGGCAGGGCGGTGAGGATGCTGCGGCCCCGGAGGACGTCGTACGCGGGGGCGGCGTTGGTGCCCTGCCAGCGGTAGCGGGTGCCGTCGAAGGCCCAGTTGTCGGTGTCGTCGGTGCGGAAGGGCAGCGGGTAGAGCCGGACCTCCCACAGGAGGTACAGCGGTGTCCAGGGCTGGCTCCACGGCGCGGTGTACTCGGCGACGGTTCCGGTGATCAGCCGGTCGGGTGCGGCGAGGTCCTCGGCGAGGGCGGTGGCGTACGTGCCGGGGTCGGTCGCGGGTGTGACGGCGGCGCGGGCGAGCAGGGCGGACTCCGCCAGCACCCGGGTGAGGGTGTCGGTTTCGGGGAGGCCGGTCAGGTCGGGCGCGGGTGGCGTGGCGGGCGCCGGGACGGACCGGCCGGCGATGCTCAGCGCGGTGATCAGCTGGTCGGGGGTGCGGCACGGCAGCGGGGTGTCGCGGGTGACGCGGCGCCGGTTGCCGGTGTTGCGCAGGACGATGGAGGGATCGGGCACCTGGTAGTAGGGGGCGGGGGCGACGCGTTTGAGCCGGCAGCCGTCCGGGAGGCCGTGGTCCGCGGCGTACGCCCGGATGGCGTCCTGCAGTTCCTGCGCGGTCGCGCCGGTGGGGACGGGCGGAAGGGCGGCGATCCGGTCCCGCAGGGCGGAGACCTGTCCGGCGAGGCCGTCCGCCCGCGTGGGGTCGAGCTCCGGGGCGCAGGCCGCCGCGAAGCCGTCGGGTTGTTCGTCGGCGGGCAGGCCCCGCAGCCACCACAGGCCGTACAGGCGCCGTTGGAGCGCGATCAGTTCGCGGGCCGTGGTGTCGAGGGCGAGCTGGTCCTCGTTGAGCTGGGCGAGCCAGGCCTCCTGCCGGGCCCGGTCCTCCGCGGGCAGCGCGGCGGTGCCGGTGATCTCCCAGGTGTAGCCGGGCGGGCTGGGGCCGAACCAGGCGGCGTGGGCGGCCTGGTCGAAGGCGGCCTGGCTGATGTCGAGGGTGTCCAGCAGTCCGTACTGCAGGGCCGTCCAGAGCTGGTGGTCCACCGGGTCGCCGGTGGTGGGGAGGGCGCTCGTGGCGTCGGCCGCGGTGTGGCCGAGTGCCACGTCCACGGTGTAGTCCGTGGGGCGCCCGGACGGCGGGCGGACGGCGTTCGGCCTGTTGTCCCAGGCCAGTCCCGGGACGTGGCCGACGTACAGGGAGCGGCTGACCGCCTGCGGGGCGTCGGTCAGGCTCCAGCCCAGTTCGGCGAGGCGCGCGGCGAGGCCGGTCCCGGTTCCGGTGACGATGTCCTTGGCCGGGTCGGAGTACCAGCCGACCACGGCGTAGCTGAGGTCCGCCGTCGGCCCGGGGAGGTCGCCGAGGGTGTCACGGAAGGAGAGGACGTTCTCGTTGTAGGGCTGGTACGTCGAGAAGGTGGGGAGCCCGCAGCCCACGGCGGTGAGGAACATCTCCCGTCCCGCGGGCTCCGCCCAGGGGCCGTCGGCGAGGTTCACGGAGCGGCCGATCCACACCGGTTGCGGGCTGGCGGAGGACGGGTCGAGGTACGGGGAGGTGCCGTCTCCCGTCCCGCCGTCGTTGAAGTCGCTGTCGACGATCCAGCCGGTGACGGTCGGGTCGGTGTCCGGCTGCCCGGTGGGCCGGGCGTAGCGGACGACCAGCCACCGGTTGGGCACCAGAGGGAAGGTGACGTCCGCGGCGCCGGGCTCGGCGTGACCGGAGCGCAGCGCCTCGGGCAGCTGCCACTGGAGGTAGACGCCGGTGTCCAGGTCGTCGACGGTGTCGAAGGGCTCCGGCTCGGGGTCGTGGTGGTTGCCGAGGTTGTTGTAGAAGTCCGGCTGCCAGCGCTGGAAGGGTTCGGTGGTGCGGATGTCGTCGTTGACGAGGAGGGCCTCGACCTCGACGGGGACGAGCAGGGGTCGGGTCACGGCTGGCGCTCCTCGGCGTGGCGGAAGGCGATGCGGTACGGGGTGTTGAGGAGTTCGAGGGCGTAGTCGGCGGGTGTCAGGCTCCCGGTGAGCTCGCCGAGGCCGGTGAGGCTGGCGGCCAGCGCGGGGACGAGGGCCGTCTTCGCGTCGCCGTCGGCGATGTTGAGGACGCCCGCGCCGCCGGTCCGGAGGAACCGGCTGACGTCCGTGAGCGCGGCGTCCGGGATGGAGGCACCCGGCTGCCCGTTCCGGTCGGTGAGGTGGCGCAGGCCGATCCGGTCGTCGGCGTCGATGCCGTAGGAGAGGCCGTGGTGGGGTTCGGCGATGACGACGTCGTCGGGCACCTCGGCGAACAGGCACAGCAGGAGGTCCGGCGCGGGGTTGGCCCGGTACACGGGGGCGAAGGACGGTCCGTCCCCCGCGCTGCCCTCGACGGTGAGGCCGGGCATGTCCCGGACCAGGCGGGAGCGGAGTAGGAAGCCGGCCTTCGGCACGTCCTCGGCTCGGCGCCCTGCGGCCAGCCGGGCGTGGACGACCGTGTGCAGGTGGGCGTCCAGGCTGGTGACGACTCCGGTGCTGAGGACTCCGTCGGCGAGCGCCCGGAGCCACAGGGGGTCGACGTGGAAGAAGCGGATGCTCTCCGCGGGCAGCATCCGGGCGTCCGCGACGAGCGCGTCGAAGGGCAGCGCGGCCAGCAGGCCCAGCGGGTCCGTCAGGGGGGCCAGCGGGGCGGTGTGCTCGGCCACGAGGTCCCCGAGCAGGGCCCGGACGTCGTCCCGGCCGAGGAGTGCGTGGACGTCGTCCCGGCCGGGGAGGGCGGCCGACGGACGGGCCGGCGGCGAGGCGGACACGGGGTGGTCGTTCCCGCCCGGGGCGGCGAGCCTGCGCAGGGCGTGCTCGCCCCAGTCGGCCGCCAGCAGCTCGTGGAACCGCTGCCGCGCCGGGTGGCCGTCCCACAGGGTCCGGGCCTGCCCCGGCTCGGGTACTCCGTGGACGGCGACCCTGCGCAGGAACCGGGTGGTGGCCGCCCGCAGTTCGCGGCGCGTCCGGGAGACCGTGGCGGCGGTGTCCGCGTCGGCCAGCGCCAGGGTCTGCCCCAGGGTCCAGGCACTGGCGTAGCCGACGTCGAAGACCCCGTACTCACGCAGGTAGACGAGGGCCTGGTCCGCGCTGGTGAGCGGTGCGGGGATGGTGTCGACGGGCTGGGCCGGCACCGGGGTGAACGGCCCGCGGTACCAGGCGTAGGTCCGCTCGCCGGTGGGCGTGTGGCTGGTGACGGGCACGTAGCCGTGCGCCAGCCGGTCGGCCGCCTCCTGCTCGACGGCGCTGCGGACGACCGCGCCGTTCTGCGGGGGCAGCCGCAGCGCCAGGGCGCTGGGGTCGTCCTTGCCGGGGGCCGCGATGCGCGTCATCAGGTCGTAGAAGAGCGTGTCGTCGTCGGGGGTGCCCGGATCGTGCCGGAACGACCAGGACCAGAGGGAGACCATCCGCAGGGTCGCCTGGCTGGGCGGCGTACCGTCGAGGCAGGCCCGGAACCCTTCGAGGGAGACCAGGTGGGCGGTGTAGCCGCCGGCGGTGCGGGGGAAGCGGTTGCCGACCACCACGCTGTAGCGGCCGGCGTCCAGTTCCTCCGCGAGACCGGCCCCGACCCCCGGCCGGGAGCGGAGCGAGGCGGGGTCGCCGACTTCCCGGATGTGCGCGAGGTAGTCGAGGTCGGCCGGCCTGGGGGCGATGGCGGTGAACAGCCCGGTGGGCACGTCGATGCAGCGGCAGGTGCTGTCCAGGACGTCGGGGAGCACCGTGGCCGCGTCGATGTCGGGCACCCGGACCTGCTCGGTGCCGGAGGACAGCAGGGCCCGGACCGTCATCGCCGTGCCGGTGTCCTGGGGTTGCTCGCCGCGCTCCCCTTCGGCGAACAGCAGCAGCGCGACCCAGGGGGCCCGGGAGGTGTCGTCGACCTGCTGCTCCCAGGGCAGGGTGGCGCGGTCCAGGGTGAGGTGGGGCAGCTGGTCGCCGAAGTCGCCCCGGGCCCCGGCCGCCGGGCCGCAGCTGTGGATCATGCCCGGGTCCAGGCTGAAGCGCGGGGCGCGCACGTCGAAGTCCTGTGCGGCGTCGAACTCCGCCAGGGTGGTGCCGCCGTCGGCGACGGTGTGGGCGACGGTGATCCGGTAGGACCCGCCGGGCAGGGCGGGCCGGTAGGAGTCGTAGAAGGTGACGATGCGCCCGGTCTCGTCCGGGACGCCGGGCGTCCCGGTTTCGGTGGGGTGGAGGCTCACAGGGGTCTCCCGGAGGTCAGGCTGCTGCCGGGGCCGGCACCAACAGGGGTTCAGCGGACAGGCCGGCGGCGGCGAAGGCCCCGTAGCCGGGGAGCGGATCGTCCGTGCCGGGGCTCACCCCGAGCGCGGCCAGCGCGGCGTCGAGGCCGCTCCGCGCCGCGGTCACCGGCGCCGAGGCGATCTCGGCGGCGATGATGCCGACGACACTCGGGTCCCCGTCCTGCCAGGTGTGGGGGACGGGGCCGACGGGCTGTTGCTCCGGGCCGATCGGGAGCCGTCCCTGGTCGAGGTCCTCGGCCGACAGGGCCTCCTCGGTGGCCGTGAGCGGGTCCGGGGCCAGGGCGGCGGGGGGCACGGTGACGGTGAAGCCGGCCAGCTGGTCGGCCACCAGGTCCTTCCCGCCCTCCGGGACGGGCGGCGGGCCGTCCAGCGGGGAGCCCCAGAGGGCCTTGGGGACGTTGCTCCGCAACGGCTTGACCTGCCAGCCCTCGCCGAGGACGTCGACGGTCTCCTCGCCGCGCCTGATCGTGAGCAGCTGCCGGGAGTCCAGCCCGGTCTTCGCCATGGGGCGGATGCTCAGCGCGTCCCCCGGGGCGAACGACGCGTCGTCGAGGAGGAGCTCGGAGGCCGGCACGGCACAGCTCACGGTGAAGCCGAAGCCGTGCGCGGACACCGCCCACACGTCCCCGGCGCCGGACTGTCCGCCGCCGTCGGAGGAGCCGCCCGGCAGTAGGCCGGCCACCGCCGTCACCCGCAGCATCTGCGCTGCGGGCGGAAGTTGGGGCAGGAACTCCTCCCAGGTCAACGGGTCCGGAGCGGTGTCCCCGTGGGAGCCGAACGGGATGGTCACGTGGAAGCACAGCACGTGGAAGGTGGCGCGGCCCCCGACCGGCGGGCCCCACAGGTGGACGTCGACGCCCAGCTCCAGGGTGATGGTGAACAGCCAGAGGTGGAGGGACACGCCGACGTCCACACCCACGTCGACCTGGAAGTACAGCGGCTTCCACTGGACGAGCGCGTCCAGGTAGGCGGTGAGCCACGCCTTCACCGGCCCCGCGTGGAAGTTCACGTTCAGCGACGCCCCCGCCATGACGGCCGAGGGGGTCAGCGCCGCGTACGCCTCGCCGCGGATCGACACGCAGTCGGAGATCGACCACGCGAACCCCAGTCGCGGCACGTCCGGGTACCAGGAGGGCCGCTTGAAGGCGGGGTGGTAGCCGCCGATGGTGACCAGGGCGTCGCCGCCGTGCCCGCTGCCGCCCAGCCACAGGCGCAGGGCCAGGCCTCCGGTCAGCTTGCAGGCCGGGTCGATGACGAAGGACTCGGGGGTCAGCGTCGAGGTCCAGGCCAGCAGCCCCTGCGAGGACTGGTAGAGGGCCTCCGTCTCCACCTGGATCTCGGCGATGGCGTGGCCCGCCTTCGGGAACGCCGCCGTCGTCAGCCCCAGGAGCCCGACGGTGAAGTCCTGCCCGAACTCCACCACGGCCAGCGCCACCGAGTCCACCAGCTCGAAGGAGGTGAACTCCAGCCCGACGGCGCACCAGGTCTCGCCCGCCCGGGGGCTCACCCACCCGTCCTGGTCCAGCTTCTCCAGCAGCTCCAGCGGGGTACTGTCGGACTGTCCGCCGGTCATCATGGCGACGAGGGGGAAGGCGTCCACGCCGTCCGGGGCCGGCAGCCTGAGGTCGCTGTTGTAGCCGAAGCCACCGAGGAAGCCCTTGACCCGGAACGGCGGCGGCCCGAGCCCCTCCCCCGCCAGGGACAGCTGCCCGAGGACGAACATCGAGGCGAAGCCGTCCGCCCGGTGGGAGTACGCGCCCAGGGCGGAGAGGCTGACCGGCGGTGTCCGGACGACCAGCCCGCCCTCGACCTGGAGGTCGTACGGGTCCGGCGCGGGCCGGCGCACGACCAGCGCCCCGGACAGTTCCACCGGCGGGTGGTCGAAGGCCACGCCCAGCCCGTCCAGCCGCGTGCGCACCCCGAAGGCATCGCCGTCGAGGGTGAGTCCGAGCCCGAGCCCGTCGGCGCCGACCTCCAGGCCCGAGGCCGTGAACGAGGCGTCCACCAGCACCCACGCGGTGCCGTCCTGGTAGGTCAGCCCGAGTCGCGCGACGGTCAGCGGCCCGAGCGTCCGGTCGAGCCGGACCCAGGCGACGGTCGCGGCGCCGGCCGCCGCGTCGCGCTCCCCTGCACGCGGGGCGGGCGGCTTCGGCGTGGACGTCGGGAACAGCGCGACCAGCGGCTCCTGCTCCGCGCCGCCGATCGCGTAGGGCACCGAGAGCACGGCACCCTCCTCCAGCCCGGCGGCGGGCGCGGGGAAGCGGGGCAGCTCGGCGGCGGCCGTCCCGGTGGCCGCGACGGCCTCGTTGAGGGCGGTGAGCTGGTCATGGGTCAGCCGGCCCGTGCAGACCGAGACGGCCGCGCCGTCCAGCCGGATGTCGTCCTCGGCGGGAAGGAGGCGTCCGACGAGCGGCAGGTCCGACGCCTTCGCGGTGACGACGGCCTCCAGCGTGGCCGCCCACACGTGGCCCGTGGCGCCGGAGCCCTCGGCCGGAACCGCGGCGAGGACGGACCGGGTGTGCTCGGTCGTCACGGCGAGCACCGTCGTTCCGGTCCCGGTGTCGAGGCGGAAGGCCGCCGACGTCAGGGTCGGCAGCAGGGCGTCCGGTACGCCGTCGGGCAGGGTGATGCCCAGGGCCGTGGCCAGATCTGGCAGGGAGAGCGTCTCGCCCTCGTCGGCGCTCCAGGAGGCGGAGATCGTGTAGCCGCCGTCCGAGGTGCGGTCGATCCCTCCGCCGAACCAGATGTGGCCGGTGTCGCCGATCTCGATGCCGACCTCGACGGACAGCGTGACGGCGGCCTCCTGCGGGCTGCCGTCGTCGCCGAGGGTGGACCGACCGATCTTGACCAGCAGAACCGGGGTCGCGCCGCCGATCCTCGTCTCCGCGGCGACGGTGAAGGTCCATTCCGAACCCCCGGGGCCGGTGAGGACTTCGAGCGTGAGGTTTCCCAGGGTCAGGTCCGCCAGCCCGCGCGGGATGGCGCTGCCCGCCCAGTTCTCGGCGAGGTAGTCGAGGAGGTCACCGATCGGGATGTCCTGGGCGCTGCCGCGCGTACGGGTCCAGCCGTCTTCCTGGTACCAGATGTCGAGGTCCAGGGTCCGGCCGTTGACGGTGATCTGAGTGACCGGGGTGGCGTCGCGCGGGAGAGCGGACCTGGCGCTCGCCAGGGCGGGCGCGGTCCGGATACCGAACTTGTACTCGCTCGGCGACCTGCCCTCCCGTTGCCAGTCTGCTGCTTTGAGGGGCCACACCTGTGGCCGGGAAATCATACTCATGCGCGCCAGTTCCAGGAATCTGATTCCCTCCTTCGGCAAACCGCCCGGATAGTCGAGATAATGACCCAGGGATTCGTTCGCCTTGTTCCGGTAGAAGAAAGCATCCGGCTTGATGATCTCCTTGCAGCCCTTTTCGAAGCCGTCACGGGGGTCATCATTGCGTTTGCCCCCGGTCGGCCCGATGAAGAGATTCCCCGGCAGCCATTCGAACAATCGAACCAGATCGTCCCGACCCTTGGGCTCCGGCGCGCTCGCGTCATGCTCGAATCCCCCGTTGAAGCTCTCCGCGAAGCTCTTGAGATTGTCGACGTCGCCCTGGGTATAGCTCATGTCCTTGTACTGGTCATAGCAGATGGAAAGATTGGACACCAGCGCCACCAGGGCATCCCGAAGGCCGGACTTCGAGGCGTTGTACTCCCTTTCGATGACCTCGTCCCAGAACCTGATCAACCGGCTGCACGGCACGATGTGGTGACGAGCCAACGGCACACCGCCGACCTTGCGCAGGTCCAGGTCGTCCGGATCCCTGTCGTCGTCCTGGATTTTCGATGTGAACGGATTGTCCAACCGTCCACCACCGACCATCAGATTTGCTTTCACCGGTTCCGCGTCAGCCATAGCCCACCCTCCGCCAACGGTCCCGGCAGTAGACATCCGGGTTCCGGATCATCAAAGCCGATTCGTCGAACGGTCTCCGGACGTCGGCCGGATCTGGCGCATTACGGCCCCTCACTGGCCGAATCCCCGATGAAGGACTCCAGTGCCGTTGATTAGTCCATTCGGGTGATGACTTCTTCATTTCCCCGACGAACAACCAGCTGCTGCACTAACGGGCCTCTCGCAGCCCGCGCCAAGAGCGAGCGGCCGGGCCCGGATGCTCGTCAGCTCGCGGCGTCACCCTCGGAGGCCGCCCGGGCGAGGGAGTCCGCCACCGTCGCGCAGGCCAGCCGGGTCACGGACCGCAGCTCGGCGTCCGGGGTGCCGGCCCGGCTCAGGACGGCCAGCGACTGGTTGACGGCGACGACGAACGTGGCGAGCTCGTCGAGCGTCCGGGCGTCGGCCGGGGAGTCCGCCAACGCGGCGCGGACCCGCCGGCGTTGGAGGTCGAGGAGGCCGCGCACCCGGGCGCCGCTCTCCTCCGTCAGCGTCGGCGACTGCGCGGCGGACTGGGCGACGAGGCACCCGGCGGGAACCGACGGGTCGGCGATGCGGTCCAGGACGACGTCGAAGAACGCCTCGACGGCGCGCACCGGGTCACCGGGGTGAGCGGCGAACGCCTGCTCGTACCGGGCGCCGTAGAGCGCCGCGTAGTGGTCGAGGCACTGGTGGAACAGGGCGTCCTTGCTGCCGAAGGTGCCGTAGAGGGAGCCCCGGCCGAGGCCGGTGGCGGAGCCGAGGGCGTCCAGCGAGGCGTCCGCGTACCCGCGCTGCCAGAACACCCGCATGGCCTGGTCGAGGGCCGCCTCGACGTCGAACTGCTTCCGGCCGGACACCGCACGCACCTCCTGTTTCGCCCGTCTGCCGTGAGCCTACCCGCATCCTGGATCGATCGGTCAAACAATCTTTGACCGATCAGTCCAAGATGGCTACCGTGGCGGCCAGTGGTCCGGTGTCAGCACCGCGAAAGGAATGCCCATGAGCCCGTCGTCCACCCCCCTGCCCACGCCCGAAGGCCCCGGCTCCGTCGCCGGGGCGCCGAACCTCCCGGCCGGATTCGCGCAGACCTTCACCAGCCGGTACGTCGACACCGGGCACCTGCGCCTGCACGCCGTCACCGGCGGCGAGGGCCCGCCGCTGCTGCTGCTCGCCGGCTGGCCGCAGACCTGGTACGCCTGGCGCCTCCTGATGCCCGCGCTGGCACGGGACTTCCGGGTCGTCGCGGTCGATCCGCGCGGCGTCGGGCTGTCCGACAAGCCCCTGGACGGGTACGACACCGGGACGCTCGCCCGCGACCTGGTGGCGCTCATGGACGCGCTCGGGCACCGCCGGTTCGCCATGGTCGGACACGACGTCGGCATGTGGACCGGCTACGCCCTGGCCGCGGACCACCCCGACCGGCTCGAACGCCTGGCCGTCGCCGAGGCCGCGATCCCCGGGCTCTCCCCCACGCCGCCGCTCTTCGGCAGCCAGGAGGCCAACGACCGGCTCTGGCACTTCGCCTTCAACCGCCTCGCCGGCGTCAACGAGCAGCTGGTCGCCGGGCGGGAACACCTCTACTTCGGCCACCAGTTCGCCACGAAGGCCGCGAAGGCCCTGCCCGACCACGCCGTCCGGCACTACGTCGACACCCTCGCCGCCGATCCGCAGGCCCTGCGCTGCAGCTTCGAGTTCTACCGCGCGCTGGACGCGACCATCGCCCAGAACCGGCAGCGCGCGGCCCGACGGTTGCCCCTCCCCGTCCTGGCGATCGGCGGAGCGGCGAACCTCGGCGCCTCGGTCGGCGCGACGATGCAGTTGGCCGCCGACGACGTGGAGAGCCTGGTCCTCCCCGAGTGCGGCCACTACCCCGCCGAGGAGGCCCCGGAGGCGATGCTCTCCGCCCTGACCGCGTTCCTGGCGCCGTACCGCGCCGGGCGGGCCGCCTCGGACTGAGGCCGCCCGCACCCACCCGCCCCGCCCGCCCCGCGCGTCGCGGGAGACAAATGTTGAGCATTCAACTATGCTGCTCTCAGCGGCGCCGGCCACCAGCGGTCGTCCGCCGAGGCGACCCGCCGCACCCGAGGAGGAACCGTGGACCAGCCCGTCACCGACAACACCGAGAAGTCCCGCTTCGAGATCCACGACGGCGGCGAACTCGCCGGCTTCGCCGAGTACCACCGCTCCGGCGACGAGATCGCCTTCATCCACACCGAGATCGACCCCCGCTTCGAGGGCCGAGGCCTCGCCGGCCGTCTGGCCCGCGCCGCCCTGGACACGGCCCGCGACCAGCGGCTCGCCGTCCTCCCCTACTGCCCCTTCATCCGCGGCTGGATCACCAAGCACCCCGAGTACGCCGACCTGGTCCCCGCCACCCACCGGGCCCGCTTCGGCCTCTGAGCCGCTGCGTACCGCGCCGTCCGGGCCGCCGCAGGAGGGCCCGGACGGCTTCGGTCAAGATCCCGAACCCTTGTTCCACCGTTCGGTAAAGACACTGGATCACCGGACGCGTGCCGCCCTACGGTGGCGGCATGAGTGATCACTCCGAAGCACCCGTCGCACCCGTCCAGGCCTTTGAACCCCCGTACTACGTGGCCGTCTTCACCGCACTGCGCACCTCGGACCAGAGCGACTACAGCGAGACCAACGCCCGCATGGAAGAGCTGGTGAACGACATCCCCGGGTACCTGGGGATGGACCACGCGCAGACGCCCGGCGGACTGGGCATCACCGTCGGGTACTTCCGCGACGCCGAGGCCCTCACGGAGTGGCGGACCAACGCCGAGCACCGCGCCGCGCAGACGCGCGGGCGGGCCGACTGGTACCGGAACTACACACTGCACGTGGCGAAGGTCGAGCGCAGCCACGGGTTCGTGCGGGCGTAACTCCCACAACTCCCGACCGGGAGAGGGCAGAAGCCCCCGGGTGAGGGCGGGGCGGGCGCCGCAGTGAGCAGCGC
>NZ_JBHVET010000181.1:0-12444 GCF_042802135.1 Kitasatospora sp. NPDC057512 | reverse complement strand
CACGCTGTTGAGTTCTCAAGGAACGGACGCTTCCTTCGGACCGCCTTCCAGCGGACCCTCCGGGCTTCGTTCTTTCGTGTTTCCAGCTTACCAGATGCTTTCCGCTCCGTTTACCGGCGCTTTCTGCTTCCGACTCGCTGTCGTCTTCCAGCGCTTGGCGCCCTGTCCGACGTTTCAAACCCTAGCCGACCTTCACTTCGAAAAGCGAATCCGGCTGCAATCCGATAAAACGAACACGCCATATACAGACTGGGCCGTATCTGCGCATGACAGATTCGCCCCAGCCCGAGCCGGGAAGTGGTGTTTCAGAGGATTGGCCGCCCCGGGACCGTCCGCGCAGATGCGTGTCCGGTGCTCCCAGCCGAGCGACTGGTAGACCTTACTCCTCCCCCGGCGCCCGGGACAAACGCCCTGTCCGAACGGCGTCGGCCCCCTCGTTCTCCCCTCTCTCCTGCGGGCCCCGGGTCGGCGCCCGCAGGAGAGATGTGCTGGAGCTGCCTCTCTGGCGGCTGTTCTGTGTCGACGACGTCCTGATGTGGCTTGCTCACTGGCCCCCGCCGTGACGCCGGCCGACAGGCTCGCGGCGTACGGCGGGCACGTCGAGCACACGCCGACCGTGTAGGTGAGTCCGTCGGCGCCCACGGGCCCGTTACCGTCGCGGGCCGGCCACCGCGTACAGCGCGCCGCCGGTCACCAGCAGGGCCACCGCGGCCCAGGTGGACGCCCCCGTCCCGGCCGGACAGGTCATCCAGCCGATCGCCTTCCCCACGGTGGTGGGCGGCAGCGGGGGGACGAGGACGGTGAAGCCGAGCCAGCCGGTCGGCAGGATCCAGGCGAGGTGTGCTCCGCAGAACACCGCCCCGAGTGCGGCCAGGCCGGCCAGGCCCGCGGTGTCGCGGAGGACGACCTCGGTGGGGGCGAACCTCGGCCCCGCGGCCTGGACCGCCAGCACCGCCGCACCCGCGACCACGCCGATCAGCAGCGCGTGCGCCGCCCGGCGGGGCATCCACCGGATCGCGGCCGTCCGGTCCAGTGCCGGGTCCTGCCCGCCGAGCCCGACGGAGCCGGCCGCCACGCTCGCGGCGAGCACGAAGTACACGATCGGGTTGATCGCGTCCGCGTCCACCGCGCCCGTGCCGCCGCCCCGGTTGAAGGCCCACACCACCAGGGCGGTGAGCGCGACCGCGGCCGCCGACGTGGGCACCTGCCGTGAACGCGCGTACAGCGTCAGCCACCTCACTTCGACGCCTCCCCGGCCAGCTTCGGAATCTGGTCGTACCGCGTGCAGGCCAGCGAGGCGGCGTGCAGCTCGACGATCCGCGAGCGCTGCTCCGCCGGCGGCAGTGCCATCAGCTTCTGCCACGCGGTGTCGGCCTTCGCCCAGGCCTCGACCTCGTACGCCTCGGTACCCTTCGGCGCCAGCGGTTGGAGCTGGGGGTCGTGGAGCGCCCAGCTCACGGCGATGCTCTGGGCGGGGATGGCCTGGTGTCCGCCGCCCTCCTTGTCGTTGTCCGGGTCGCAGCTCGGTGCCAGGCCCTTGGCGATCAGCGCGCGGGTCAGCTTCTCGCCCGTCGCGTCGGCGAGCAGCCGTTCGCTGAAGTCGACCAGCAGCACGTCCGCGGAGAGTTCGCGCGCCTCGGCGAGCTCGTGCAGCGCGGTGTCCTCCCGCACCGAGGTCGGCGCCTGGTCGCCCAGGACGTCGTGCAGCACGCGCATCGCGTCCTTGCTGCGCTGCGAGAGCTCGGCCAGGTGCGAGCGGCTCGCCTCCGTCACGCACACCGGCCCGTCGCACACCGGCGCCGCGGCGGTCTTGTCGACGACGTGGATGTCGCGCGCGGCGGCCGGGAGGACCAGCAGGGCCAGGACCAGGCCGGCCAGGGCGGGAGTCACCGCGAGCAGCCGGGCCCGCCGGGTCGCGGCGGCCAGCAGCGCGACGCCGGTGGCGAGCAGGCCGAGCAGCCAGAGCGACTGGCCGAGGTGGACGGAGCCGGACAGGGTCAGCAGCATCTGCCGCGGCTCCGGGGTCGCCGGGGACAGCAGGGCGAACCGGTTCGCCACCCGGCCCGTCGGTACCGCCCCTTCGTTGTTCATGCGCAGGAACAGACCCGTCCCCACGAAGACGATCACCACCAGGGCCGGCGGGGTGAGGACGGACGGCAGCGCCCGCGCGACCCCCATGCCGAACACGGCTCCCGCGACCAGGGCCAGTGCCGCCACCAGCGAGATCGGCAGCCAGCCGAGGGGTGTGTAGGTGGTCGGACCGAACGCCACCTGGACTCCGCCCACCAGGACCAGCAGACCGAAGCCCACCGCCAGCGAGAGCCCGATCGCACCGGCCGGCAGCGCCGCGCGGCGCCAGGCCGGCAGCGGCGTGGTCGTCAGCAGCTCGGTCATCCGCGAGCGGGGTTCGCGCAGTCCGTACACCGCCCCGATGCCGACCACGAACGGCCACCAGATGGCCAGCAGGGACCGGGTCCACAGGGCCATGGTGGTCCACTGGGCCGTCCAGCCGGCGGTACCGCGCCACCAGAACGCGTCGAACGGGAGGAAGACCGCCAGGCTGCCGCCCAGGACGACGACTCCGGCCCAGGCGGCGGCCGAGCGCTTCAGTTCGGTTCGCAGCACACGCGCGTTCACCAGGCGCTCCCCTGCTGGCCGGAGGTGCGGAGCAGCGCCGAGTAGCCGCGCTCCAGGGGGCTGTCGCCGGGGTGTTCGGTGCTGCCCGCCGCACCCAGTTCGTCCGGCGTGCCCTGGAACACGAGGCGGCCGTCGGCGAAGAGCACCACGTCGGAGCAGGCGGCCGCGACGTCCTCGACCAGGTGGGTGGAGACGACCACGCAGGTGTCGCGGCCCAGGTCGGTCAGCAGTTCGCGGAAGCGCAGCCGCTGGGCCGGGTCGAGGCCGGCCGTCGGCTCGTCCAGCAGCAGCACCGCCGGGGAGTTGACGATGGCCTGGGCGATGCCCGCCCGCCGCACCATGCCGCCGGACAGGGTCTTCATCCGGTGGTCGGCGCGGTCCGCCAGGCCCACCCGTTCCACCGCGCGCTGGACGGCCTCGGGGATGTCCCGCTTCGGGACCTCCTTCAACCAGGCCATGTACTCGACGAACTCGCGTACGGTGAAGCGCTTGTAGTAGCCGAAGTCCTGCGGCAGGTAGCCGATGCGGCGGCGCAGGGCCCGGAGGTCGCCCACCCTGCCCAGGGAGGTGCCGAGCATCTCCAGCTCGCCCTCGGTGGGGCGCAGCACGGTGGCCAGCGTCCGGATCAGGGTGGTCTTGCCCGCCCCGTTGGGCCCGAGGAGCCCGTGGGCGCCGATGCCCAGGGAGAGGTCGAGCCCGTCGACGGCCATCTTGCTCCGTCCGACGCGGACCTTCAGGCCGACGGCCCGGATCTCCCAGGGGTAGGTCTTCGGCGCGGTGTCGGCCGCGCTCGCCGTATACGTCATGCGATGGTCCCTTTCGAGGGTGGACAGGGTGGACATGGGTTTCACAGCGTCGAGTACGCGTCCCTGCGGGCGACCACGGCGCAGACGCCGAGCGCGAGGAGCAGTCCCCACACGGGCAACTGGTCGCGGTGCAGGGCCAGTTGGAGAACAGCGGAGATGTGGCCGGTGACGACCGTGGGCACCACGACGGCGGCGCCCCAGGCGGCCGCCAGCCCGACGGCGGCGCGGGTCACCCCGACCACGCTGCCTAGCGCCAGGGCGGTGGAGGTGAAGGCCAGGGAGGGCAGTAGCCACTGCGCGGCCGTCGTGGCCCCGGTCAGCCAGCCCCCCAGCAGGAGCGCGGGCAGGACCACCACGAGGACCGAGGTGGTGCGCCTGAGCAGCAGGGGCAGGCCGGCCCGGGCGGTCGAGGCGGTCAGTTCGTGGGCCGGGTCCAGGCCGCTGGACCACGCCGCGGCGACGCCGCACAGCGGCAGCACCGGCGCGATCAGCGACACCGGTGAGGAACTGCCGAAGACCTCCGCCGGCGCGGCCGCGTCGAGCAGCAGCGCCATCAGGGTGACGACGGCGGTCATGGCCAGCCACGGGGTCATGGCCGGGGTCAGCCAGGACGACACCCACCTCGGCCGGTGCCACCGTGAGGGCGCCGTGCCCACGGCGTCCAACTGCTGTTCCAGACCGGCCCGGACGGTGTCGACGAGCGCGGCGATGCCGGGTGCCCCGGTGGCCACGGAGGCCGCCAGTCCGCTCCGGCAGGGCGCGCACGTCTCCAGGTGGGCCTCCAGTGCCCAGACCGTGTCCGCCGCCATCGTCGTGACGCCACGTGCGTAGTCGTCGATCAACTGCCTGGACGCGTGTTCCCCACTCATGCCAGCGCCTCCCGCATCGCGATCCGGGCCCGGCGGGCACGGGTCTTGACCGTGCCTTCGGGCAGTCTGAGCAGGACGGCGGTCTCCCGGACGGAGAGCCCGTCGAGCACCGTGGCCTGCAGTACCTCTCGGAGTTCCGGCGCCAGCCGCCGCAGGGCGTCGCCGACGTCGCCGCCGACGGTGCCGGCGAGCGCCTCCTCCTCCGCCGCGGGCACCACGGCGCGCTCGGCGGCGGCGACCGGCGGTTCGGCGTGGTGGGCGCGGCGCCGGAACGCGTCGACGAGGCGGCGTGCCGCGATCGTCCACAGCCATCCGACGGCCGTCCCGCCGACCGCGCTCCCGGCGAAGGCGCCGGCCGCGCGCCAGACCGCGAGGTAGGTCTCCTGCATGACTTCGGCGACGATCTGCTCGTCCGCGCAGCGGCGGCGCAGCCGTACGGCGAGCCAGGGCGACGTCCGCCGGTACAGCTCGTCGAAGGCCCCGCGGTCGCCCTTGGCCACCAGCCGGAGGAGGCGTTCCTCGTCCAGGTCGTCCAGTGTTCTCCTGCGTGATCTCACACCAGCCAGACGCCCGGTGCGGCGTCCGGGTTCTGCGTCGGACGTGACCTGCGCCACATCCGGGGGGAGATCGGCCGGCCTCCGCTGACCGGCCTTTCAGCAACCGCACGGGACGGGCGCCCGCACCCCGGTAAGGTGGTGGATCGTGGCCAGTCGTAAAACGTCGATCTTGGAAGCAGCGGCGCGGGTGATCGCGCGACGCGGGGTGCGCGGGCTGCGGGTGGAGGAGCTCGCCGCCGAGGCGGGTGTGTCCACCGCGCTGATCTACTACCACTTCAAGGACCGGACGGGGATTCTCCGGCAGACGCTGGAGTTCATCAACGACCGGGCGGAGCGGTACACGACCGAGCGCGCCGAGGACGCCCCGCCGCTGACGCCCCGCGAGGAGCTGGAGCAGGCCCTGCTGCTGGAGCTCCAGGACACCGCCGAGGTGCGGGAGAACAGCACCGCCTGGGGCGAGCTGCGGGCGAGCGCGGTCTTCGACGAGACGCTGCGCGAGGACCTGGCGCGGGCCACCCGGATCTGGGTGCAGGAGGTCGCCGAACTGCTCGGCGCCGTACGGCCGATGTCCTCGGCGGTCGCGCTGGCCGGGGCGGCGGAGCGGCTGACCGCGCTGCTGGAGGGGTTGAGCACGCGCTGGCTGAGCGGCAGCCTGCCGCTGGCGCACGCCCGCACGCTCATGGCCGACGCGGTCGACGCCGAGGTGGCCCGGCTCGGGTCCTGATCCGTACGGACCGCACGGGGGGGCGTCCCCCGCGCGCGGAGCCCGTCAAGGATGCGTTAGGGCGTGGCCGCGAGTTTGACTGACTTTTCAGTCAGTGCGAGCCTGGACCCGCGGGCAGGGTGCTGTCGCCGATCCGCTCCCCCGTGGTGCGCCGCCTCGGCGCGGCGCGAAGAGTGGTGTCGGCGGCCCTCGGCACCCCTCCCGGCACCGTCGCACGATCTGGAGGCCCTCATGACCCACTACCGCGATGACCGCTCCACCGAGCCCTACCCCTGGGTGCCGGCGGACGACGTCCCGCACGCGCGGACCTGGATGTCCTGGCCCTCCCGCCGGGGCGTGTGGGGACTGCGACTGGGCGGCGTCCAGGAGGACATCGCCCTGATCGCCCGCACGATCGCCGAGTTCGAACCGGTGGTGATGTGCGCCCCCGACGACTGGACGGCCGGCAAGGCCCAGTCCTGGTGCGGCTCCGGGGTGGAGGTGATCACCGCGATCCCCACCGACGACCTGTGGATGCGCGACACCGCGCCGGTGTTCCGCCGGGACGGGTACGGCGGTCTGGACGCCGTGGTCCTCAACTTCAACGGCTGGGGCAACAAGCAGGTGCACCACGACGACGCCCGGGTCGCCGAGCTCGTCGCCACCCGCCGCGGCCTGCGCCACACCTTCGCGGACTTCGTCGGCGAGGGCGGCGCGATCGAGACCGACGGCGACGGCACCGTGATGGCCACCGAGAGCAGCCTGGTGAACAAGAACCGCAACCGCGGCATGAGCCGGGACGAGATCGAGGAGGCCGTCCTGGAGGCCTACGGCGCCGACACGATGATCTGGCTGCCCGGGATCAAGGGCCAGGACATCACCGACGACCACGTGGACGTCACCTCCCGGTTCGTCCGCCCCGGCACGGTGATGGTGCAGCTGCCGCCGGCCGACCGCGACGACGCCTGGGCCCGGGACGCCCGCGAGCAGTTCGCGATCCTCTCCGCCGCCACCGACGCCCGGGGGCGCCGCCTCCAGGTCGTCCCGGTGCACGGCCCGGACACCGTCCGCTCCCGCAGCTCCAAGTTCGTCGACTCCTACCTCAACTTCCACGTCGTCAACGGGGGTGTCATCACCGCCCAGTTCGGCGACGCGTACAAGGACGCCGCCGCCCGGGACGCGCTCGCCGCGGCCTTCCCCGGCCGCGAGGTGGTGCAGATCGACGTCGACCGCCTGATGGCCGGGGGCGGCGGCATCCACTGCTCGACCATGCACGAACCGCTGCCGTAACCACCTGCCCCGCGCTCCTCCTCCACCACCACCCAGACCCTCAGCCGGAGTTCCCACATGACCAACGCCCTGTCCCGCCGTACCCTGATCCGCCGGCTCGCCGGCGTCGGCGCCGGTGTCGGCGCCCTCACCCTCGGCCTCACCGCCTGCGACCCCAACGACCTGAAGGACCTCGACGGCACCGTGCCGCCCCCGCGCCCCGGCGGCACCCCCGGCGTGCGCCGCTTCGGCGCCGAGTGGGACAAGCACCTGCGCACCGTGATGTCCTGGCCCGCCTCCGAGAACGTCTGGGGCGACCAGCTCGCGGACGTCCGCCGGGACGTCGCCGGCCTGGCCCAGGCCATCGCCGCCCGTGAGCCGGTCGTCCTGATGGCCCGGCCCGAGCAGGCGGACGCCGCCCGGAAGGCCTGCGGCTCGGCGGTCGAGGTCGTCCCGATCGCGGTCGACGACCTGTGGGCCCGGGACACCCTGCCGGTGTTCGTCGAGGAGGGCGGCACGGTCAAGGGCGTCGACTTCAACTTCAACGGCTGGGGCGGCAAGCAGCAGCGCGGCAACGACTCCAAGGTCGCCCGGACGGTGCTGGCCAAGTACGGCGTCGAGCGGATCGAGACCCGGCTGGTCGCCGAGGGCGGCTCCTTCGAGACCGACGGCCAGGGCACCCTGATGGTCACCGAGAGCTCCGTCGTCAACGACAACCGCAACCCGGGCATGAGCCGGGACGAGGTCGAGGCCGAGCTGAAGAAGGTCCTCGGCGTGACCAAGGTGATCTGGCTGGCGGGCGTCAAGGGCAAGGACATCACCGACGCCCACGTCGACTGCCTGACCCGCTTCGTCGCCCCCGGCGTGGTCCTGCTCGACCAGGCCTTCCCCGGCACCCCGGCGGACGTCTGGTCCCGCTCGGCCGACCAGGCCCGCTCCGTCCTGAAGGACGCCACCGACGCGACCGGCCGGAAGATCCAGGTGGTGGAGCTCCAGCAGCCGGACCCGGACAAGATCACCGGGCGCGGCGACGCCTTCGTCTCCTCGTACATGAACTTCTACATCGGCACCAAGGGCGTCTACCTGCCGAAGTTCGGCGACACCAGGGCCGACGACCGGGCCCAGCAGCTCATGAAGCAGTACTTCCCGGGCCGGGAGATCGTGCCGGTCAAGATCGACGCGATCGCGGCCGGCGGCGGCGGGATCCACTGCGCCACCCACGACATCCCCGCCCTGGGCTGACCGGACCGGCCGGTCCGGGGGCACCCCCTGGCCGGCCTCCGTTCGGGGCCGGATCCGGTCGGCGGACCGGACCCGGCCCCGGCGGGTTCACACCGCGGGCTGCTGCTGGGTGACGCAGTGGATCCCGCCGCCGCCCGCCCCGAGGGAGTCGATGTTGAGCTGTTCGACGGTGCGGCCGGGGAACAGCCGGGCGAGGGCGGCCCTGGCGGCGCTGTCGGCCCTGGTGTCGCCGAACTGCGCCGCGATCACCGCGTTGTTGCACAGGTAGTAGTTGGCGTAGGAGCCGACGAAGTTGGGGTCGGTCGAGCGGATCAGGTTGTAGTCGGGCCCCTGGATCTGGCCGACCGCGAACGGGGTGCCCTGGGCGCCGGTGGAGGTGGTCAGGATCCGGTACTGCTGCCGTGCGTCGTTCGACCAGGCGTCGGTGTCGCTCGCCAGCGGCATCTGGACCACGGCCGTCCCCGCGTCGAGGAAGCGGGAGGTGGCGTCCACGTGGTCGTCGGTGATGTCCCGGCCTGCGACACCGTTGAACCAGATCACCGTACTGGCGCCGTAGGCGGCGCACATCGCGCTCTCGACCGCGGCCTGCGACATGCCGGGGTTGCAGTTGGCGTTGAGGATGCTGCTGCGGGTGGCCATCAGCGTGCCGGCCGCGTCGGTCTCGATGGCGCCGCCCTCGGCGACCAGCCCGGCCGCCGTGAACGGCAGGCCGAGGTAGGCGGCGACGCGCCCGGCGACCAGGGCGTCGTTGCCGTGCGGGTTCTGGTGGTTGCCCCAGCCGTTGAAGTTGAGGCCGATCGTGTCGAGGCCGCCGGCGCCGTCGGTGCGGAAGACCGGGCCGGTGTCGCGCATCCAGCAGTCGTCGACCGGGATGTCCCCGATGACGGTGACGGACGTGCCGCACATCGAGCGCGCCTTGGCGACGCTCGCCGGGTTGGCGCACATGGTCACCGGCTCGTACTTCGCGATGGTCTTCGCGATCAGGGCGATGTTCGACTGGACACCGCCGAGCTTGCCGCGCCAGATGGTGCTGCTGTCCGGCCAGGCCATCCAGGTGCGGGTGTGCCGGACGGTGTCCAGCGGCACCCGGAAGCCGACGGCGACGGCCGGGCCCGCGGCGGCGGTGCGGGGTTGCGCGGCCCGGGCCGGCCCACCGCTCGCCGCGGTGAGCGCGGTGCCCGCGACGGCGAGCCCGGCCGCCGTCAGGAACCGGCGTCGGCCGAGCCCTCCGTCGATCGCCGGATGGGGTCTGAAGCTGCCCTCCATCACTACCTCCCTGTCAAGGTGCGCTGCCTGTCCGGCAGTTGACCGAAAAGGTAAAACTGACCAAGCGCTCGGTCAATACTTTGCGCAGAGATCGGTACCGATCCGCCCCTGCCGCTCCCCCGCAGTCGTTACAGTGGCGGCCATGGCGACACAGGCGACGGGCGCAGCCCCGCGTACGGCCCCCGGCCCCGGCGGCACCGGCCGGGCGCGGGCTTCCGCCAAGGGCGAGCAGACCCGGGCCCGGCTGGTCGCCGCGGCCCGCACCCTGCTCGCGGGCGACGGCGCCGGGCGGTTCACCACCCGCAACGTGGCCGCGCTGTGCGGGGTCTCGCACGGGATGTGCCACTACCACTTCGCGGACCGCACCGACCTGATCGTCGCGGTGGTCGAGGACATCCGGCCCGAGTGGATCACGCCGCTGGAGGAGGCGGTCGCCGGCCCGGGCGGCTACGCCGAGCGCTCCGAGCGGGTCCTGGCACTGCTCACCCGGCCCGAGAGCCCCGACCTGGCCCGCCTGCACGCGGCCCTGCACTGGCTCGCCCTCAACGACGAACGCGTCCGCGCGAGCCTGGAGGCCGAGTACGCGCGCTGGCGGTCCTCCTTCGTCGGCCTGTTCCGCTGCCTGCTGGACGAGCGCGGCGACGGCGGCGACCCGGTGCCGCTCGGCGAGGCCTTCGCCGCCGCCGTGGACGGGCTCGCCGCCATCGGCTCGCTGGACGGGACGGTGGACGCCGGGCGGGTGCTGCGGACCCTGCTGGACTCGCTGTCCTCCGCCGCCGCCCGGCCATCCGGCGCCTGACGGTCCAGGGCCGGACCGTACGCCACCGGCCCCCGCGCCGCCCGACCCGTCACCCGGTGGAGCCGGGCGCGACGGGCTGCTGCTGGGTGGCGCAGTGGATGCCCCCGCCGCCCGCGGCGATGTGGTTGATGCCGACCCGGGTGACCTTTCGCCCCGGGTGGAGGTCGCCGATGATGCCGGCCGCCCGGTCGTCGGTGGCCTGGTCGCCGAAGCGCGGGACGATGACGCCGCCGTTGCAGACGTAGTAGTTGATGTAGGTGGCGAGGAAGTCCTTGCCCGCTCCCTGGATCAGGGTGACGTCGGGCTCGGGCAGGTCGACCACGGTGAGCGTGCGGCCCTTGGCGTCGGTCTCGGACTTGAGCACCTGGACGGCCTGCGCGGAGGCGGTGGTCCAGACGTCCGGCGGGGTGTCGGCGGCGGGCCGGTGCAGCACCACGGTGCCCGGCTCGGCGAAGCGGGCGAGGGCGTCGATGTGGCAGTCGGTGATGTCCTGCCCGGCGACGCCCTTGAACCAGATCACCTTCTCGACGCCGAGCAGGCCCTTGAGGCTCGCCTCGATCTCGTCGCGGGACTTGCCGGGGTTGCGGTTGTCGTTGACCCAGGAGCTCTCGGTGGCCATCAGGGTGCCCTCGCCGTCCACCTCGATGCCGCCGCCTTCCCCGGTGATCGGCGCCTGGACGCGGGTGATGCCGTAGTGGTCGAGGAGGTACCGGGCGACCAGGGCGTCGTTGGCGTGGGTCTGCTTGCCGCCCCAGCCGTTGAAGTTGAAGTCGACCCCGGCGAGCCCCTTCGGGCCCGTGACGAAGGTCGGGCCGGTGTCCCGGGCCCACAGGTCGTCGACCTTCAGTTCCAGCACCTCGACCGAGGAGCCGCAGGCCTGCCGGGCCTGGTCGGCCTGGTCGGGGCGGGCCAGCAGGACGACCGGCTCGAAGCCGGCGATCGCCTGGGCCAGCCCGGCGATGTCCTGCCGGACGCCCGGCAGTTGGTCGCCCCACACCTCCTCCAGCGCCGGCCAGGCCATGAAGGTGCGGGTGTGCGGGCCGGACTCGGCCGGCATGGCCCACCCGCCGGCCGCCGAGCCTGCGGACGGGGTCGTCCCCGGGGCCGTACCGCTCCGACCGGACTGCTCCCCCGA
The DNA here is from genome assembly GCF_042802135.1 of Kitasatospora sp. NPDC057512. Lineage (NCBI taxonomy): Bacteria > Bacillati > Actinomycetota > Actinomycetes > Kitasatosporales > Streptomycetaceae > Kitasatospora > Kitasatospora sp. NPDC057512. Next base: position 1,161 of record NZ_JBHVET010000181.1, on the reverse strand, counting down.
TCCGCTGTCGGAGGAGCAGCCACCGGTCAGGGCCAGCGCGGCGAGCGCGGCCCCGGACTGCAGGAGTGAGCGGCGGGACGGCCGGGGGTGAGCCATGGGGCCTCGTTCCGGTTGGGGTCGGGTTCGGCTCCGCAGGCTACTGATCGGAAGGTCAGATTCCGGTGCGGCACGCACCCGCCGTTCGGGGGAATCCGCTCACGGCCCCGCAGCTCACGGCCTCTCGGCTCACGTCGCCTCGGCGGCCGCCTCCCGCTCGCGGCGCAGCCGGTGCTCGGTGCGGATGCCGGACCAGGCGGTGCAGGCCAGGCTGGCGGCGATGAGGCCCTCGGCCCAGAAGAACGCCACGTAGTCGATCAGGGATCCGATCGGCGGCGCCCCGGGGGCCGCGTTGCGCATGCCGATCAGGGCGAACAGGCTCGCCGCCATCCAGCCCAGGGAGGGCCAGACCAGCCCCTCGCGCTTGCGGTACAGCACCTCGGCGGCGCCGACGACGGCCAGGGCGATGGCCCACATGGCCGCGATCATGAACCAGGAGAGGATGAAGGTGCTGCGGGACCGGGTGATCCGGGCGTCCAGGGTCACGGCGCCGGAGCTCGCGGTGGTGGCCTGCGGGCGCAGCACGAAGAACGGGTCGGTGTCGGTGAGGACCAGGCCGACCGGCACGGCCGCGCCCCCGCTGGTGGCGGTGAAGCCGGCCTCGGCGCGGTAGCGGTCGAACGGGTAGTCCGTCTTGGTGCCGTCGTACGTCCCGACCTGGACGAGCTGGGACGCCGCGGCCTCCCCCTCGGCCGCCTTGATGGTCACCTTGGGGGTGCCGGTGACGGTGATCTCGACGGGGCGGGCGAAGGCCTGGGAGTCCGGCCCGGCGGCGAACCTGCCGTGCGGGACGGGGGTGACGTAGAGGGTCAGCTGCTGGGCGGTCGGGTCCACGTCCTGGGCGGTGACGTCCAGTTCGATCCAGTCGGGCGTCGTCGGGATCGCCAGTTCCCTGGTCTGTTCGCGGGTGTCGCGCTCGTTGAGGTACAGCCCGATGCCCGACCCGCAGAGGGTGATGACCACCGCCAGGACGGCGGCGAACCGCCAACGGCGGCGGGGGGATCGGTGCGCGGCCCGGTCGGGCGCGCTGGTGTCGTCGGTGGTGACCTGCACGGTCGTCCTTCC
>NZ_JBHVET010000180.1:0-12506 GCF_042802135.1 Kitasatospora sp. NPDC057512 | reverse complement strand
ATGCTGCACAGGTGTGGGCGAGCCCGTGGCTTCAGGCGGTGACGCGTCCGGCCGATCCGGCCGAGAGGACGTCCTCCCGGTGGCAGTGCGGTCGGGGCCCCTGGTGCGGCACGCCCGGCCGGCTCGCGACGCCGCGCCCGATCGCGTTCCGCCCCGTCGAGGACGGCCTGGTGGACGGCGCGGGCACGACCGCGAGGATGTTGATCGTCCCCGGGACGTACGGACCGGTCGGTGCCGCGGTCGCGGCGGCCCAGGTCGGGACGCCGATACCGGTCGTCACCAGGGCGACCACCCCCTCCGACCTCTACAGCGCCGTCACCGCCGCGATCGGCGCGCTCAAGAGCCCGCTGCACGGCGGCGCCAACGAGGCCGTGATGCACATGCTGGAGGAGATCGGCGACCCCGCCCGCACCGCCGACTGGCTGGACGGCGCCCTGGCGGCGAAGCGGAAGGTCATGGGCTTCGGCCACCGGGTCCACAAGCACGGCGATTCCCGCGTCCCGATCATGCAGGCCGCCCTCGACGAGCTGGTGGCCCTGGCGGCCGACCCCGCAACGACCCGGCTCGCCGCCCTGCACGCGGCGCTGCGCGAGGCGGTGCTGGACCGCAAGGGCATCCACCCCAACCTCGACTACCCCGCGGGCCTCGCCTACCACCTGATGGGCTTCGACACCCCCGTCTTCACCCCGCTCTTCGTGATGAGCCGGATCACCGGCTGGACCGCCCACATCACCGAGCAGCTCGCCTACAACGCCCTGATCCGCCCGCTTGCCTGCTACGACGGGCCGGGCCAGCGGCCGGTGCCGGCCTCCGCGTAGGAGACCGGCACCGCCGTCCGGTCAGGCCCGCGGGGTGGTGAAGCGGTAGCCGGAGTCGATCAGGGAGGGGAGGAAGCGCGCGAGGGCGGCCACCGTCTGCGAACGGTCGCCTCCGCCGTCATGGGTGAGCACGATCGCTCCCGGGCGCATCTCCTTCGTGAGCCGACCGAGGATCACGTCCGTCCCCGGCTCGGCCCAGTCCTCCGGGTCGACCGTCCAGCCCATCGGCCTCATCCCGAGCTCCCTGCTCGTCCTGAGCGTCCTCGGGGCCCAGTCCCCGCCCGGGGCCCGGAACCAGGCGGGCGACTTGCCGGTGATCCCGCCGAGGAGGTCGGAGGTGCGTGTCAGCTCCTCCCGCACCTGGGCGTCGTCGGGAAGGTGGCGGAGGTCCGGATGGCTCCAGGTGTGGTTTCCGATGCGGTGCCCCCGCGCCGCGATCTCCCGGACCAGGTCGGGACGGGCGGCCGCGTTCTCGCCGATAAGGAAGAACGTCGCCCGGATCCCGTGCTTCTCCAGCAGCGCCAGGACGTCGGGGGTGTGGCGCGGATGGGGTCCGTCGTCGATGGTGAGGGCCACCACCTTCCCCTCGTCGGCGAGTTCGAACAGCGGCCGACTCTCCGCCTCGGTCAGCACCCTGGGGGCTTCCGGCGCTGTTTCAGGCGCGGCGTCCGGCGCGGCTTCGGGCCCGGCTTCCGGTACGACTTCCGGCGCGGCCGCCGGGGGCACAGGCGCCGGCGGCGGCCCGGCGTTCCCTCTCGGCGCGGTGCCGGGTTCCCCGGCCCGCCGTGCTCCCCCGCACCCTGCGGCGCCGAGGACCGACAACCCGGCCGCGGCCAGGATCAGCCTTCGCGAGACAATCTGATGATCTGACATTTTCTGGGTGTCCCCCCGGGCCTGACACCCCCTCCCGGCCTTCACCCCGAGGGACTCACACCACCACCCGGAAGGCCCCAGGGCCGCACGGTCGGCGGCACGGTGCCGGGCGTCCGTCACCGTCGCCCGGCCGTTCGGCCCCGCCCGGGCGGCTCAGCCGGCGAGCTCCTCGCGCAGCAGGCGGGCAGCGCCGACCAGGCTCTCCAGGGAGGCCCGGGTCTCCGGCCAGCCGCGGGTCTTCAGGCCGCAGTCGGGGTTGACCCAGAGCCGTTCGGCCGGGATCGCGGCCAGGCCCGCGCGCAGCAGGGAGACGGCCTCCTCGGTGCTGGGGACGCGCGGGGAGTGGATGTCCCAGACGCCGGGGCCGACCTCGCGCGGGTAGCCCGCCTCGGCCAGTTCACCGGCGACCTCCATGTGGGAGCGGGTGGCCTCCAGGGAGATGACGTCGGCGTCCAGTTCGTCGATCGCCGTCATGATGGCGCCGAACTCGGCGTAGCACATGTGGGTGTGGATCTGGGTGTCGGCGCGGACGCCGGAGGTGGCGAGGCGGAAGGCCTCGGTGGCCCAGTCCAGGTACGCCGGGCGGGCGGCGGCCCGCAGCGGGAGGGTCTCGCGCAGGGCCGGCTCGTCGACCTGGACGACGGCGGCGCCCCCGGCCTCCAGGTCCGTGACCTCGTCGCGCAGGGCGAGGGCGACCTGGCGGGCGGTGTCGGCGAGCGGCTGGTCGTCGCGGACGAAGGACCAGGCGAGCATGGTGACCGGGCCGGTGAGCATGCCCTTGACCGGGCGGTCGGTCAGGCCCTGGGCGTAGCGGAACCAGTCCACGGTCATCGGGTGCGGGCGGGAGATGTCCCCGGCGAGGACCGGCGGGCGCACGTACCGGGTGCCGTAGGACTGCACCCAGCCGTGCCGGGTGGCGAGGTAGCCGGTGAGCTGCTCGGCGAAGTACTGGACCATGTCGTTGCGCTCGGGCTCGCCGTGCACCAGGACGTCCAGTCCGGCCTTCTCCTGGTACGCGATGACCTCGCGGACCTCGGCCTCCATCCGCTCCCGGTACGCTCCATCGTCGATCCGACCCGCCGTCAGATCGGCCCGGGCGACGCGCAGTTCGGTGGTCTGCGGGAAGGAGCCGATGGTGGTGGTCGGCAGCAGCGGCAGGCCGAGCCGGGCGCGCTGGGCCTCGGCCCGCTGCGGGTAGGCCTGGGCGCGGCGGGCGTCCGCCTCGGTGACGGCGGCGATCCGGGCGCGCACCGCCGGGTCACGGGTGATCGGCGAGCCCGCGCGGGAGGCCAGGTCGGCCCGGTTGGCGGCGAGGTCGGCGGCGATCGCGCCGGTGCCTTCGCGCAGGCCGCGGGCGAGCAGCGCCGCCTCGGCGGCCTTCTGCTTGGCGAAGGCCAGCCAGCGGGCGATCTGGGGGTCGATGTCGCGTTCGAGGGTGGCGTCGATCGGCACGTGCAGGAGGGAGCAGGACGGCGCCACGTCCACGGTGTCGGCGAGGCCCAGCAGGGTGGCCAGGGTCGTGAGGGACTTCTCCAGGTCGTTGATCCAGATGTTGCGCCCGTCGATCACCCCCGCCACCAGCCGCTTGCCGGGCAGGCCGCCGACGGCGGCGAGGTCGTCCAGGTTGGCGGCGGCCGGCCCGGTGAAGTCCAGCGCCAGGCCTTCGACGGGGGCCTTCGCGAGGACGGGCAGGGCGTCGCCGAGCCGGTCGAAGTAGCTCGCGACCAGCAGTTTCGGCCGGTCGGTGAGGGCGCCCAGCTCGCGGTAGGCCCGGGCGGCGGCGTTGAGCTCGGCCGGGGTGCGGTCCTGCACCAGCGCGGGCTCGTCCAGTTGCACCCACGCGGCGCCGGCGGCGCGCAACTCGGCCAGCAGCTCCGCGTAGACGGGCAGCAGCCGGTCCAGCAGGGTGATCGGCTGGAAGTCGGCGGCCACCCCGGGCGCCGGCTTGGCGAGCAGCAGGTAGGTGACCGGCCCGACCAGCACCGGGCGGGCCGCGTGGCCGAGCAGCAGCGCCTCGCGCAGTTCGCCGACCGCCTTGGCCGGGTTCGCCGTGAACACCGTGTCCGGACCCAACTCCGGTACCAGGTAGTGGTAGTTGGTGTCGAACCACTTGGTCATCTCCAGCGGCGCGACGTCCTGGTTGCCGCGCGCCATGGCGAAGTACCCGTCCAGCGGGTCGGTTTCGACCGCGTCCCGGTACCGGGCCGGGATCGCGCCGACGGCGACCGTGGTGTCCAGCACGTGGTCGTAGAACGAGAAGTCACCGGTCGGGACCTCTTCGACGCCGGAGTCGGCGAGCTGCTGCCAGTTCCCCCGGCGCAGGTCGGCGGCGGTGGCCAGCAGCACCTCGGCGGCGACCGAGCCCTTCCAGTAGCCCTCGATGGCCTTCTTGAGCTCCCGGCCCCGGCCCTGGCGGGGGTAGCCGTACGCGGTGGCGACGCTCGCCGCGGCTGCGGACTTCGTGGTCAAGGGACTCTCCTTCGCGAGTCTGTCTCCTCAGAAACCCGGAGACGGCACGAGGGCGCGAAGGGATGACGTACCCGGCGACGGCCGTCACGAGAACGCGTACGGGCCTGCTCCGCCAGGTATGGTCGCCGACCCGCCCACGAGGTCACCGGATAGCCGCACGCGGATCGTCCGCGGGCGGGCAGTGGCAGGTCTTCGGACTCGCGGGCGCGTCCGTCCCGTGAAGGGCGGACACCTACTGGCCGTCGCTTCCCAGACCCGTCCCGGGTCCAGTGCGTATGACGGCGGTCGTTCCCACTCACCGCTGCGGGGCAGTCCCGGACTGGCCAGTCGAAAGGCGTCACCGGGTTCCCTCTTGCGACGCCCTGCCTGGCGGACAGGGCGAACCAGCTGCACCGTCAGCTTAGGGGCAAAGCGCCGGCCTGGCGCGGGAATCTCGGAACCCGTCCGCATGGTGGGACGCCACCGTTGCCTCGCGGCGCCTGCGGTCAGGTCCGCTTCGGGGTATCCGGCGTGCCGGGCAGGGCGGCGTGGATGTCCGCGATCAGTCCGGTCGGGCCGCCGGGCGGGGCTTCGAAGCGCACCGTGGGCTCGAAGTTGGCGCGGCGGGCCGCGCGGCGGAAGACGGTGAGGACGGCCGGCCCGACGACGAGCGCGGCGGTGAAGGTGGTGACGGCGCGGCCGGTGTCCCAGCCGAGCGAGGTGGCCAGGTCGAACAGCAGGTAGCGGTGCCACTGCTCGGTGAAGGGCAGGCCCGGCAGGTAGGCGATCGAGCTGTTCGGATCGGTGGAGAACGGCCAGAAGGAGAGGTTCAGCAGGAAGCCGAAGAGGTAGCCGGAGAAGGCCCCGTACCCGGCCAGCAGCGGCACCTCCCAGCGCCGCCCGGCGCCCGGCAGCAGCCCGGCGAGCATGCCGACGAAGGCGCAGCCGAACATCTGGTACGGCATCCATGGGCCGACCCCGCCGGTGAGCAGCGCCGAGGCGAACAGCGAGGTGCAGCCGAGGGTGAAGCCGAAGCCGGGGCCGAAGACCCGGCCGGCGAGCACCAGGATGAAGAAGACCGTCTCCACTCCGGCGGTCCCGGCGCCGAGCGGGCGGAGTCCGGCGTTGACGGCGGACAGGACGCCGAGCATGGCGAGGGCCTTGGCGTCGATGCCGCCCGCGGAGATCTCCGCGATGACGACGGCGAGCACCAGGACCAGCAGGGCGCCGAAGATCAGCGGCGGCGCGTAGTTGGAGCCGAACCTCCCGGGGGCGACGACGAACGGCCAGGTGAAGGCCACCAGCCCGACGAAGGCGGCCAGGGCGACGACGACGCGGGCCCGGCCGGGGATCCGGACGGCGGTCACCGGGCGGCCTCCGCCGCATCCAGGGCCGCCGCCACCTGACGCACGGTCAGACAGCCGAGCGGGGCGAGGATCTTGGCGGTCTGCGGGGCGAAGGTGGGCGAGGCGACGATGACCTCGGCGGTGGGCCCGTCGGCGACGATCTCGCCCTCGGCCATCACCACGACGCGGTCGGCGGCGGAGGCGACGAACTCGACGTCGTGGGTGGAGACGACGACCGTACGGCCCTCGGCGGCGAGGGCGTCGACGATACCGGTGAGCGCCTCCTTCGCCTGGTAGTCGAGCCCCCGGGTGGGTTCGTCCAGCAGCACGACCCGTGGTGCGGCGGCGAGTTGGATCGCCAGGACGAGGGCCAGCTTCTGCCCCTCGGAGAGGTCCCGCGGGTGGGTGCCGTCCGGGATCCCGGGGGCCAGGCGGTCGAGGACCTGCCGGGCGGTCGGCCCGCCGGCGCCGTCGGCTTCGAGGTCGCTCTGGGCGAGCTCCTGGGCGACCGTCTCCAGGTACAGCAGGTCGGTGGGGGTCTGCGGGACGAGCCCGACCAGCTGCCGGGCCCGCGCCGCGGGCAGCCGCTTGGGGTCCGCGGCCGGTCCGCCCCCGGCGCCGGTGACCTTCACGCTGCCGCCCTGGCGGGGCCCGGAGCCCTGGAGGGCCCACAGGAGCGAGGACTTGCCGGAGCCGTTGCGGCCCATCAGCGCCGTGACCTCGCCCGCCCGCAGCTCCAGCCGGACGTCCCGGACGGCGGCCACCGGCCCGTACCGGACGACCACCCCCTTCGCGTCCAGCACCGGTTCCCCCGCCACCGCTGCCCGGCGCGGCGGGGGAACCGGCACGTTCGTGAGCCGCTCCCGCAGCGGCGCGGCGGCCCGGCGGGCGTCCCGGACGGACAGCGGCAGCGGCCGCCAGCCGGCCAGTCGGCCGAGGTCGACGACGGGCGGCGCGATCGCGGTGTCCCGGAAGACCTCGGCCGGGGGGCCGTGCACGACGGTCCCGTCGCCGGGCAGGTAGGCGACCCGGTCGGCGTACTGGACGACCCGCTCCAGGCGGTGCTCGGCCAGCAGGACGGTCACACCGAGGTCGTGGACCAGCCGGGTGATCGCGGCCAGCACCTCCTCGGCGGCGGTCGGGTCGAGCGCGGAGGTCGGCTCGTCCAGCACCAGGACGCGCGGGTGCGCGGTGAGCACCGAGCCGATGGCGACGCGCTGCTGCTGGCCGCCGGAGAGCTCGTGCAGGGCCCGGTGGCGCAGGTCGGCCAGGCCGAGCAGGTCCAGGGTCTCCTCGACGCGCTTGCGCATGGTCTCCGGCGGGATCGCCAACTGCTCCATGACGTAGGCCAGTTCCTCCTCCGCCGTGTCGGTGGTGAAGCCGGCCGGCGGGTCCTGCCCGACCACGCCGACCACGTCGGCGAGTTCGCGCGGCGGGTGGTGGGCGGTGTCGCGGCCGTCCACGGTGACCCGGCCGCGCAGGGTGCCGCCGGTGAAGTGCGGCACGAGGCCGTTGACGGCGCCGAGCAGGGTCGACTTGCCGACGCCGGTGCGGCCGACCACCAGGCAGAGCTCGCCCTCCGGGATGTGCAGGTCGACGTCGCGCAGGACGGGCGTGCTCTCGCCGTCGTACACCACGCCGACCCGGTCGAATCGGATCACGTGCTCACCTCGGAGGTCGTGCGGTCGGTGCGGTCGGTGGGGGCGGCGTCGGGACGCGTGCCCGGGCGCGGCCCCGGCACGGCGGCGGGTCCGGGCGTCCGGCCGGGCGGCGGCGAGACGATCCCGGCCGCGCCCGCCAGCAGCAGGGCGAGCACCGGGACGAGCGGCAGCGTCGGCCAGGTCAGCGGGTACAGCGACGGGTTGAGTTCGGTGGCGTCGTAGCCGACGGTGGCGAAGAGCAGCACGGCGGCGCTCACCCCGCAGCCGGCCACGCCCCACTCGGCTGCCCGCCAGCGGTCCGGCCGGTAGGTGGTGCGCCGCACCCGCCGCCCGCCGAGCAGCAGGCCCGCCACGCAGAGCACGGCGCCCGCGAGGAAGGCGGGCAGGCCGAGCGCGGCCGGGGCCGTCCCGTCCAGCAGCCCGTACACCCCGGCGCACAGGCCGCACATGCCGAGCAGCATCAGCGCGCCGGTGAGCCGGCGGGAGCGGCGCGAGGCGGTGCCGGAACGCCCGTAGCCGCGCGAGTCCATCGCGGCCGCGAGGCTGAGCGAACGCTCCAGCGCGTCCTCCAGGACCGGCACCACGATGCTGCGCAGAGCACGGACGCCCTTGCGTCGCCCGGCGCGCAACCGCCGTGCCCTGGCGACGCGTTGGACGCTCTGCACCAGCTGGGGCGCGACACTGAGCGACACCGTCACCGCGACGCCCAGCTCGTACAGGGCCCCCGGCAGCACCCGCAGCGCCCGCTTGGGGTTCGCGAGGGTGTTCGCGGCGCCGATGCAGCAGATCAGACAGGCCAGCCGCAGCCCGTCGAAGGCCGCCGAGAGCGTGGCCTCCAGCGAGACCGGGCCGCCGATCTCGATGCCCGCGTACCAGGCGGGGGTGGGGATGTGCGGCAGGGAGAAGAGCAGGTGGTCGTGCGGGGTGACGCCGGTGGCGAAGACGCACCGGAAGACCACCCGGATCGCCACCACCGCCAGGGCCAGCCACAGGTAGTAGGTGAACCCGCGCGCCCACGGGGCCTCGCTGCGGCGGGCGGTGACCACGTAGCCGAGCACGGCGAGGACGAGCAGGAGCAGCAGCGGGTTGGTGGTGCGGCTGGCCGCCGTCGCCAGGGCCAGCGCCCAGGCCCACCAGGCCAGCGGGTGGAGGTTGCGCGGGATGCGCCGGCCCCCCGCGACCCGCCCGGGGGCGCGCTGCGGCGAGCCGGACTCCCGCGTGTCGTGCGTGCCCACCGGATCACTCGGCTCGTCGGCGGCGACGCCGCGCGGCGACCACGGTGGCCACCCCGAGTGCCACGACGAGGACCGATCCGACCACGGCCGGGACCATCGAACCGGGGTCGTGCGGGGCGTCGGCCACCGGGTTGGCGTCCACCACCCCGCCGGACACGGCGGGGGTGGGCGTCGGCGCGGCCACGGCCGTCTGCGGTGTCGGCTGGTCGCTCGGGGCGTCCGTCGGCGGGGCGGTGGACGGCTCGGCCAGCACCGGCGTGGACTCGGGCGCGCCCGGCGGGGTGCTGCCGTCCTCGGGGGTGGCGGCGGGGTCCGTCCCCGGGGCCGCGGCGGACGCGGGCGGACGGGCTCCGCCGGGCTGGGGTGCGGCGGGGGCCGGGGCCCGGCCGGCGGTTGAGGCAGTGCCCCCGGTTGACCCGGAGCCGCTGCCGCCCGTCGTACCGGATCCGCCTGTCCCCCCGGAACCGCCCGAGCCACCGCCGGAGCCGCCCGTCGTGCCCTGCCCCGGGTCGGCCGGTTGCCCACCGGGGCTGGAGTTGTGCGCCCGGACGCTGTCCGGCGAGAAGCTCGGACGCCCCTCGGTGCCCTCGACGTTGGTGCCGCCGAAGATCCACAGGTCGACGCTGCCGGGCTTCGGCTGGTAGAGCATCGCGCCGAGCTGGCTGTAGGACCACTCGTTCTGGCCCGGATCGGCGTGCCAGTACGACCAGTACGCGGTGGCCAGGGGCGTCAGGACGCACTTCTCCTGGTCCGCCGTCGGGTACTGCTTGCCGCCCTGGAAGCCGCTGTAGCCGATCCGGCAGATGAAGGCCGGGCCGTCGTGCCCGGTGCCGGTGGTCTTCCAGCCGCCCTGGTTGAGCAGGGTGTAGCCGGTGGTGGGCGTGGTCCCGCAGGAGCGCAGCAGCGGGCCGCCCCACGTGCCGAAGTCCACGGCGAGTACGGCCCCGGAGGTGGTGGTGCACTGCTCGATCGGCAACGGAGTCGCGGCGGCCGGGGCGGTGCCCACGGCGACTCCGCCGAAGGCGAGGGCGAAGGTCAGCGCCGCCGCCCCGGACAGCCGGGCGAGGCGCGTGCCGGGTCCCCGGCTCACCGGTGACGCCCCGGGCCGGCCGCGGTGCGGCGACGGGCGACGAGGACGGCCGCGGCGCCGAGCGCGGTCAGCGCGCCGGCACCCGCCGTCAGCGCCAGTGCCTGGCTTCCGGTGCCGGCCAGGCTTCCTGAACCGGTCCGCACCGTCACGCCCCCGGCCCCGGCGGCACCGTCACCCTTCGGGATGTCGATGCCGCCGGACGACGGGGTGTCGGTGGCCGGGATCGGCGCGATCGTCGTGGGCGAGCCCGTCGGGGTGCCGGTCGGTGTCCCGCCGGGAGTGCCCGTCGAGGTGGGCGTCCCCGTCGGGGTGGTGGTCGGCGTCCCGGTGGGAGTCGGCGTCGGCGTGCCTCCCAGGTTGCGGGACAGCGTCCCGAAGGAGATGCCGGTGGCACCGCCCAGCACCTGCGTGGACGCCCGGACGTCCGACCCCTGCTGCCCGGCCGCCGCGACGTTGAACCCGCCGTCGCCGTTCTGCTGCCCGGCGAGGAAGTCGAGCGCCTTGGCGATCTGTCCACCGTAGGAGGCCTGGCGCAGCGTCATGCCCTGGACGGCCAGCGCGGCCGAGTTGGTGGAGTCGCCGGCCGCGCCGGGGAAGCCGCCGTCGGGCAGCTGCCGCGAGGCGAGCCAGCCGAGCCCCTGGTCGACCGCCTGGGCGGCCTCGTCCCCGGGGACGAGGGCGAGGGCCATGACGGCCATCGCCGTGCTGTCCACGTCGGAGTCGCCGGTGGCGGGGATCAGGCTCGGCCAGGAGCCGTCCGGGTGCTGGAGGCCCTTCAGGTAGGCGATCGCGGGAGCGGCGCTGGTCGACTCCCCGGCCCGGAGCTGGGCCATGACGGCGAGCGCCTGGGAGAAGACGGAGGTGGCGTAGGTGTAGTTGCCCGGGGCGGCGCAGCCGGTGTTCGCGTCGGCCTTGGCGCACACCAGCGCGGCGAGGGCGGCGATCAGGTCGTGGCCGCCGAAGTCCCGCGGGTTGCGGCCGACGGCCTCGGCGAGCAGCGCCTCCTTGCCGATGGACCCGCCGCCGGCGTACTCGGTGCCGATCGCGGTCCAGTCGTTGACGGTGCGCTCGCTCGCGTCCTTGCCCTGCTGGTCGAGGAAGTCGACGATCCCGCGCAGCGCGGCGTCGTCGGTGCCGGTCGCGGCGAGGGCGTAGGCCCCGTCGATGGTCAGACCGAAGTCGGCGAAGGCCGGGAACCCCTCGTAGTAGTGGCCGTCGATCAGCCGGGCCGGGTCGGTGAGGTAGGCGCTCCCCCTGGCCGCGTCGGGCTTCCTCCCCACGGGCGCGCTCAGGGCCACCGCGGGCGAAGGCGACGCGGACGGTGGGGTGCCGCCGCTCCTGGCGCGGACGGAGTCCGGGGTGAAGCCGGGTGCCCCGCTGGTGCCGCCGATGTCCGTGCCGCCGTAGACCCAGGCCTCGACCTCGCCGGGCTCGGGCTTCTGCGTGCCGGCCCCGAACCGGCTGTAGGACCAGGTCTGTTGGCCGGGTTCGGCGATCCAGTACGACCAGTACGCGGTGGCCTGCGGGGTGTTGACGCACGGCTCCTCGGCCGGTGTCGGGTACTGGGCGCCGCCGTTGAAGGCCCCGGTCCCGAGCCGGCAGATGAAGGCCGGTCCGTCGTGCTCGGTGCCGCTCGTGGTGAAGCCGGCGTTGTGCAGCAGGTTCATGCCCGTCGTGGGGTGGGCGTCGCAGCCCCGGACGACCCCGCCGCCCCAGTGGGTGAAGTCGACGGCGACGATCGCGCCCGTCGTCGCCGTGCACTGCTCGATCGGGTCGGCCGAAGCGGTACCCGGGTAGCCGAGCAGGACCGTGCCGCAGGCGGCGACCGCGACGGTGCCGGCGATCACCAGCGAGGCGAGGTCCCGGTTCCTGTGACGTGTGCGATTGCTGCTGACCCTCACGACGACTCCCTGGTCGGTCGACACGCGAGGCGACGGCGCAGTCGACGGCACCCGGGGAGGGGGCCGTCAAGACCGCGTCGTAGTCCGCGACGACGCAAGTGCTCTGTGAACAGGCCCCCGGTCCAGGCATTCCGGCTCACCCACCCTCAGGCGGGTCCACGGTTGCGGGTCAGCGCCGGAGTTGGACCGGCTTCCCCTGAATGCCGAGGGCAAAAAATCGGTTCATCAGACCATGGCAGTCGACGGAGAGTCAACGGTCCGTCAGGTTCACCGCACCACGGACGTCCGGTGCTCCGGCCCCTTCCGGGGAAGGGGCCGGGGCACCGGTGGGCCCGCGCGGATCAGGGCGCGGTGACGCCCGGCTGCGCGCCGGCGCCGAAGGACCAGCCCTCGACGTCGCCGGGGGCCGGGTCGTAGCTGCCCGCGCCCAGGGTGCTGTACGACCAGGGGCCGCCGTGCTGGGCGTGCCAGTACGACCAGTAGGCGCTGCCGGTCGGGTTGGTGCAGGTCGTCGGCAGGGCGTTGATGGTGCAGACGAAGCCCGGGTAGCGCGGGTGGAAGGCGTACGGGAATCCGGCGCCGGTGAGCGCGGCCAGGCCGCTGGCCGGGTCGCCGGGCGCGCAGCCGGTCTGGATGCCGCCGCCGACGGCGGTGAAGTCGACCACGACGGTGACGCCGGTGGTGCCGCCGCAGGCGGCCGCCCGGGCCTGCGGGGCCTGGACGGCGGAGACGCCGAGCAGGCCGGCGGTGAGGGCCGCCGCGGCGGCGATCGACCCGAGCGTACGGCGGGCCGGGCGGGCCGGGGTGAGGGTGTCGCTCATCGGTGAACTCCTCGCGGTGTCATGGCGGTTCAGCGCGCGGCCGGGACCGGCGGGCATGCCTGGGTCGGGGCCTCGGGGGCGGCCCCGGAGGCGGAGAGCGTGGACAGCGGGGTGCCCGCGAGGCCGAGGACGGCCTGCGCCGTGGCCCGCGCGCCGTTGCCCCCGTTGAAGCCGGTCGCGTCGTAGGCGACGGCGCCACGGACCGCCGGGTCGGCGGAGCAGCCCTGCTGGAGCTTCACCAACCGGCCCCAGGCCTTGAGGCCGGGGCCGAGGCGTCCGCCGGAGAGCAGCGCCTGGGTGGCCAGACCGGTGC
>NZ_JBHVET010000179.1:0-12523 GCF_042802135.1 Kitasatospora sp. NPDC057512 | reverse complement strand
GTCCGGGCCCTCTCCTGGTTCCCCGGCGCGGACTCCGGCACCCGTGGGCCGTGGGCTCTCGGGCTCTCGGGCTCTCGGGCTCTCGGGCTCCGACTCCTTGGACCCCGGCCCGTGGACTACAGCTCGCCGGTGAGCCCGAGCAGCTCGCGCATCCGCGCGTACTTGGCGGCCAGCCGCTCGGCGGTCGCCGGGTCCAGCACGGCGAGGCGGGCCGGATCGGAGTTGTGCGCCAGATCCGCGCGCTTCACCAGCAGCGCGCCCGGCGTGGCCAGGATCCGCGCGGTGTACTCCTCGACCGGCTCGTCCCGGCGCCGGGTGAGCGCGTCCACGATCGCCTTGGTCTCCTCCGGCAGCGCGGCACCGGCCAGCCATTCCCGGCTCAGCCGGTCGTCCTCGACGGTGTCGTGCAGCCAGCCCGCCGCGATCTGCGCCGCGCTGCCGCCGCGCGCCGCCGTCCCGTGGGCGACCGCCGCGATGTGCTCGCCGTACGGGTGGCCGTTCTTGTCCACCTGCCCCCGGTGGGCCCGGCGCGCGATCGCCTCCACCTCGGACAGGCTCAGGTACTGGTCCTCCATCGGCTCATCGTAGGCCCGGGCGGTCGGCGCCGCTCCGGGCGGTCGGCCTCGTTCCCGGCCCGCCGATCCCGCCGACGGCCCGGCCCGGCTGGCGTGCCCGCGACAGACCCGTTGATCACCTCGCCGACGGCCACTGGTTTACTGCCCCGGGGGTTCATGGGCTTCGGGGGGTCACCGCGCTCGGGAGTCGACGCCCCCGGCGGGAGACCCCCGTCGCACCGGCAGATCCGTCCGAGCGATCCGAGGAACCATGCCAGCCCTGCACCCCCTGCTGTCCGCCTTCGCGCCGATCTGGGCGCTCACCGGCGTCGGCTACGTCGTCGGCCGCAGCGGGCTGCTCGGGCCGCAGGCCGAGACGGTGCTCAACCGGTTCGTCTTCCACGTGGCGATGCCGGCCGCGCTGTTCCTGATGATCGCCCGCACCCCGCTGGACCGCTTCGCCAACACCTCGATGCTCGCCTTCACCGCGGGCACGGTGGTCACGATCGGCCTCGGACTGCTCGTCGGACGGCTGCTGTTCCACCGCAGGCCCGGCGAACTGGCCGTCGGCGCGATGGCCTCCGGCTACGTCAACTCGGCCAACCTCGGCATCCCGGTGACCATGCAGGTCCTCGGCGACGCCTCCTTCGTGGCGCCCGTGGTGCTGTTCCAGATCCTGGTGGTCACCCCCGCCGTCCTGGCCGTCCTGGACGGCGGTGCGGCCGGACGGCGGGCGCTGCTCACCCTGCCCGTCCGCAACCCGATCCTGCTGGCCACCGCCCTGGGCGCCCTCGCCTCGGCGACCGGCCTGCACCTGCCCGCCGAGCTGAATCGTTCCTGTGAACTGCTCGGCGGCGCCGGCGTCCCGACCGCGCTGATCACCCTCGGCATATCGCTGCACAACCGCCCGCCGGCGGACGGCCGTCCGCGCCGCACCGAGGTCGGGCTGACCGTCGTGCTCAAGACCCTGGTCCAGCCGCTGGTGGCCCTCGCCGTGGCCGGCCCGCTGCTCCACCTGCCCGCGCACCAACTGCTCACCGTGGTGCTGTTCTCCGCGCTGCCCACCGCACAGAACGTGTACACCTACGCCCGCGAGTACCGGCAGGGCACCGCCCTCGCCCGGGACGCGGTGCTCTGGTCGACGCTGGTGTCGATGGCGACGCTGTCGGTGATCAGCTGGACCCTCGGGCCCGCGTAGCCCCGGCCCGCCCCGGTCCGCCCGGGGCGTTCAGGTCTCGCCTCCCGCTCGGTTCTCCCGGGCGGCCGCCACCACCCCGGTCATCGCCGTCAGGAAGCGCCGGGCCGTGTCCAGCTCCCCCGGCTCGAACTGCCGCATCGCCGCGACCAGATCGCCGATCAGCCCGCCGAAGAAGCCCTCCCCCAGCTCCATCGCCCGTTCCTCCACCAGCAACCGCACCCGCCGCCGGTCCCGCGGATCCCGTTCGCGCCGGATCAGGCCGAGCCGCTCCAGCCGGTCCACCAGACCGGTGGTGCCCGCCGAGTTCAGCCCCAGCGCCTCGCCGAGCCGGCCCGGGGTGACCACCTCCCCGGCCCTGGCCGCGTCCAGCAGGTGGATCAGCGCCCGCAGATCGGTCGGATGCAGACCGTTGCGGGCCGCGAACTCGGCCCCGAACAGGTCGAGTTCGACCGTCAGGCCCCGCAGCAGGTGCACCAGCCGCATCGGATCGGCAACCTCGGACACCCTGTCGTCCTTCCTCGGGTAGGGCATGTGCGACTATTCTCTCGCTCAGCGAGATACTCGTTCAACGCGATACTCGTTCACCGCGACACTTGTTCGGCGAGTGGTCCAGCCGACTCGGCCGCCATCACACCACACCCGCGGAGGCCCTCATGTCCGCCCGCACCGCCCCCTTCCTCGCCGCCTACGACGTCCTGCTCGCCCGCTGGCCCGTCCCGGTCGAGGCGCTCACCGTCCGCACCGCCCACGGCACCACCCGGATCAACGCCTGCGGCCCCGCCGACGGCCGCCCGCTCGTCCTGCTCCACGGCGGCGGCGCCACCTCCACCATGTGGTTCGCCAACGCCGGCGCCCTGGCCGAGGCAGGACACCGCGTCCTCGCCGTCGACCTCATCGGCGACCCGGGGCGCAGCGTCCACGACGGCGCCGCCCTCGACGGTGTCCCCGGCCTGCTCGGCTGGCTGGACGCCGTCCTCGACGGACTCGACGTCCCGCGGGCCGACCTCTGCGGCCACTCGTACGGCGGCTGGATCGCCCTGGAGTACGCCCTGCACGCCCCCACCCGGGTCGGCCGGCTCGCCCTGCTCGACCCCACCCAGTGCTTCGCCGGCTTCCGCCCCGGCTACCTGCTGCGCGCCCTCCCCCTCTTCCTCCCCCGCCGCACCCCGGCCCGCGCCCGCGCCTACCTCGACTGGGAAACCGGCACCACCCCCCGACCCGACCCCGCCTGGCGCGAGCTCTACGCCCTCGGCTACGCCGACTTCCCCGCCTCCCCCGTCGTCACCGGCCCCCGCCCCGCCCCCGAACGCCTCCGCACCCTCACCGCCCCCGTCCTCACCCTCCTCGCCGCCCACAGCCGCACCCACGACCCCCACGCCGTCGCCCGAGCCGTCCGCCACACCCTCCCCCAGGCAGAAGTCGCCATCATCCAGGGCACCTCCCACCACAACCTCCCCATGGCCGCCACCCACGACCTCAACCCCCGCCTCACCACCTTCCTCACCCCCACCCAGCACCCCTGACCACCCATCACCGCTGCATGAGAAGTCGGCCCACCCGACTTCTCACGTCCCACCCCCACAGGGCCCGATACCTCTGGCCGTACACGACGGGCGTCCGAGATCCACGACGGGGCTCTCGCACACGGTCACCGCCAGCCATCGACACCGACCACGGGGCCTCATCGCCACGATGAACAGCCCGCAAGACCCCCACGCCCAACCCCTGACCGAACCGGCGAAGCGGCGGCAGAAGTGGTACTGACATGCTGAGCAGGTGCCGAAGAAGCAAAAGCGTGCCGAAACCCTCGCCGAGGTCGTGGCTGCCATGGGCCCGCAACCCGATGACGAGTCCGTTGGTTCCCACCGTCCCTCACCCTTGATGGCCCGCGGCTTCACTGACGCCGACGGCTGCCACTGGCGCCTCGCCCGTGGTCCCCTGGATCCCCGCCGGGCCAAGCGGCTCGCGGTCGGCGCCGACCTGATGTCGATGGGCACGTACTACGACGACCGGGTCGGGTGGTGGCTTCCCCGCTTCCTCACGGAGGCCGAGCGCCCGGCCGCCTGGCTCGAAGCGCGGGCCCGGTTCGGCGCCGCCGACCTGCCGATCCATGAGGCGTACGAGTTCACCGACGACGACGGCCGCGTTCTCCTGTTCATCGAGACGTACTGCTGAGCTCGCGTCCCACAGCGGGTTTCGTCCGATCCGCCCCCGCTCGTGGCTGTCGGCCCGGGGCTGGGGCTGGGGCTGGGGCAAAGGTACGGGCCGAGCCGGCTTCGTGGACGAGCTCCGCGCGCGGCCCTGCCCGCGCGCGCCCGGAACCGGGGGTGGACGGTTGGGCCACGAGGTGCAGTGGTGGGTGTCGGAGGTGTGGGGGCGCGGGGGGCGTGCGTAGCGTTGCCGGATGACCGAAAGCACGCGGGGCGGTGACGCGGCGCAGGTGAGTGCGGCTCATGTGATGGCGCCGGCGGTGGTGTTCGCCATTCCGGTGCTGAAGCTGGCGTGGACGCTCGGGGGCGGGGACGCGGCCCGGGACGCGCTGCTGGCGATGGGGCCGGCGAACTGGGTGGACGTCGTCATCGGGATGTTCTTCGCCGAACCGGTGCTGGCGGTCGTGCTGGCGGCGGTGCTCTCCTACATCGGCTACGCCTATCGGGCCGCTCACGGCGGGGCCGCCCGGCGCCAGGGGCGGGCCCTGGCGGAGACGGCGGCGCGGGCGGCGATCCTGCCGGGGGCGCTCGGGGTGGTGGTCGGGGCGTTCAACGGGCTGTGGTGGGGTGTGGCGGCGGGCGTCCTGGGTTACCTGTTGCGGCTCGGCGTGGTGGCCGAGTACCGGACGGGCGCGCGCTCGGCCGCCACCGGCCGGCGCACCGGGCGGACCGCCGTGGCCTTCGGGCCCCGGGCCGTCGAGGCGGTCAGGATCGCGGCGCTGCTGCTCTCCCTGGTGGTGCTTCCGGTTCTGTCGGTCGTCGCCGCCCTCGACGGCCGGTCCTGGACGAGCGTGCTGATGTGCGACGTCGACACCGGCGCCGGCCCGCAGCGAGCCCGGCTGGTCGAGCTGGACCGTCAGGCTCCGGGCGTCGTCGGCTGGGACGTTCCCGCCCACGAGGTGGTCAGCGGCACCAACTGCGCCACCGACCCCGACGACGTCCTCCGCGACCCGTGGTGGCGCCGGTAGGGCCGACGACCGGCCAGGCCCGGTCCGACGGCCCTCCTCGTCGAGCGCATGACCCCGAGCTGCCCGGAGCCACCGCGGTCCGGGAGGAGTGGGGCCGCCGCGGTCCGGGAGGAGTGGGGCCGCCGGTGGGCTCAGTAGATCAGGTAGCCCGGGCGGTGTCCTTCGTCGTCGATCTCCCCGGTCGCCTGGGCCCGCAGCTTGCGGGACAGCTCCTCCAGGGCGCGGGAGGCCGCGACCTCCTCGCCGATCCTGGCGAGCGGACGGTCGTCCGCGCTCTTCACGGACTCGCCGTGCGCGCTCAGGCCGGGCGCCCTGGCGCCGGTCAGCCTGGCGTCACACGCCGTGTGCACGCCGTCTTCCTCGAATCTCAGCTCCACGTCCCACTGGTTGTGCATGCCACACCTCCTGGCGGCGGCCCCCGTCGCGCCTGTCCGGACCGGCACGGACGGTGACCCGTGGCGGCCGCTCACACCAGCGTGCGCCTGCCCTGCCGATGGCGGCAAGCGCTGCCGGAGGGCCCGGTGGCCCGCCGCGCCGCACGCGTGCCGTGCGATCGGCTCGGGCACCGGCCCGGCGGTAGGCTGACGGGAGCGGCCGCGACGCCCGACCCACCTCTCGGACTCGTCGGCGCGGCGCGGGCAGCGACAACCTGGTGGTCCCTCCGTGGCGGTCTTCCTCCTCGCTCTCAGTGCGGCCTGCTGTCTGGGGCTCGGCTTCGTCCTCCAGCAGCACGCGGCGCAGCAAGCCCCGCGCTCCGATCTGCTGCGCTGGCGGCTGCTGCTGGACCTGATGCGGATGCCGCAGTGGCTGCTCGGCACCGGGTTCATGGTCAGCGGGCTGATCCTCTCGGCGCTCGCGCTCAACCAGGGCGAGGTGTCGCTGGTCGAGCCGCTGCTGGCCACCAATCTGATCTTCGCGATGGCCCTGGCCCGGGTGCTGACCCGTCAGACCCTGGGCCGTTCCGGCTGGGCCGGGGTGGCGCTGCTGGCCCTCGGGGTGACGGCCTTCATCGTGGCCGGGCGGCCGACCGGCGGCGGGCCGCCCGCCGGGGAGCTGCGCCACTGGCTGGTGGTGGGCACCGTGGTCGGGCTGGTGGTACTGCTGGTCTCGCTGGCCCGGCGGCTGCCGCTGTTCGAGGAGGCGACCCTGCTGGCGCTCGCCGCCGGGCTGCTCTACGGCCTCCAGGACGCGCTGACCCGGACCACCACCCAGCGCCTCGACCACGAGGGCCTGGCCGCGGTGCTGCGCAGTTGGCAGCCGTACGCGGTGGTGGTGGCGGGGGTGGTCGGGCTGCTGCTGGTGCAGAGCGCCTTCGAGGCCGCGCCGCTGCGGATGTCCCTGCCGGCGCTGACCGCCGCCCAGCCGCTGGCCGGGATCGCCTGCGCGGTGGGCTTCCTCGGCGACCGGTTGCGGGTGACCCCGGGGGCGTTGGCGTGGCAGTCGGTCGGGCTGTTGGCGATCGTGATCGGGGTGATCGTGATCGGCCGCCATCCGGCGATGCCCGGGACCGCCCGCGACACCCTGGAGAGCATCGGGGCGCCACCGGAGGACGAACCGGAGGACGAAGCGGAGGACAAGGCCGGGAACGAAGCCGAGGTGGGGCCCGAGGGCCGACCGGACGACAGAGCGACGGGCGGGTCCGCCGAGGACGACCGCCCCGGGAGCACCGGCTAGGCCGCGATGTGCTGGAGCGCGCGGGCGGACGCCGTGGCCGGTGGGCTGGTCGCGGTCACGGGCGTGGCGTGTGTGCTCCGTGCCCGTCGGGCCGACCGGCCCGAGCGCCTGTCGCTCGCCGCGCTCCCCCTGGTGCTGGGTGTGCACCAGCTGATCGAGGCGCTGGTCTGGCTCGGTACGGACGGCGGGCTGCCGGACGGCCTCGCCGGAGCGGCCCGCACCGCCTGGGCGGTGATCGCCCTGCCGCTGCTGCCCGTCCTGGTGCCCGCCGCCGTGTGGTGCGCCGCCGACGGACCGCGCCGACGAGTGCTCGCCGCGCTCACCCTGCTCGGTGCGGCGGTCGCCGTCCCGCTGGCCGTGGCCGTCGGCTCCCACCCGGTGACGGCCGCCGTGCACGGCCACACCCTCGGCTACGCGGTCGGCATCCCGTACCCGGGCCTCCTGCTGGCCGGTTACCTCCTCGCCACCGTCGGCTCCCTCCTGGTGAGCGGCGACCGCCTGCTCCGCCGTCTCGGTCTCGTCACCGGCGCGGGCGCCGTCGTCTGCGCCCTGCTCTGGCACCTCGCCTTCGTCTCCACCTGGTGTGCCCTCGCCGCCCTGGCCAGCCTGTCGCTGCTCCACTGGGTGGGCCACCGGCCGGCGGATGGGCCTGGCCCGGCCACCGGTCGGGCCCGCTAGCCGAGCCCGGGGCGGCTTACGCGCTGCGCGCCGGTTCCGGCTCGACGGCCTCGTCGCCCGCACCGCCCACACCGCTCGCGCCGGCTACGCGGGCCGCTCGGCCCGAGCGGCCGCGGAGGCGGTCCATCTCCCGCCACTCGGGGCGCAGCCCGGCCAGGGTGGTGGTCGCGAAGTACAGGGCCCCGGCCCCGATCAGGCTGGGTATCAGCCCGACCATGGCGACCGCCGCACCGGCGACCAGCCCGCCGAGCGGGATGCCGGCCCAGGCGAGGGAGTCGCCGAGGGCGTGGACGCGGCCCAGCAGGTGGCGGGGCACCCGCTCGAAGAGCACCGCGCCGAGGATCGGATTGAGGAAGCCGGAACCGAGGCCGCCGATCGCGAAGACCGTGATCACCAGCCACATCGGCGCGCCGAGGGCGAGCACCAGGAAGCGCGGTGCGCCGCACAGCAGGAAACCGGTGAAGAAGACCGTCCGACGGGGCAGCCTGGAGGCGACGGCCGCCGCTATCAGGCTGCCGACGACCGCGGTGGCGCCCATGGCCGCAGCCAACAGGCCGATGGCGGCCGGTCCGTTGCCGGACTCCCGGGCCCAGACCGGGACGAGGACGGTGATGAACCCGGCATCGATCAGATTGGTGATGCCGACCATCACGATCACGGTGAGCAGCAGCGGCTCCGAGCGCAGGAAGGTGAAGCCCTCGCGGAACATCCGCCAGTAACCCGCGGGCCGCTCCTCCCCGGACGGATCGATGGTCGGATCGACGGACGGATCAGCGGACAGCCCGGCGGACGGATCCGCGGCCGCGGCGGGCACCGCCGGGCGCCCCATGCCGCGCGGGAGCGCCACCGCGATGACCAGCGACCCGAGCGCGAAGGTGACCGCGTTGATCGCCAGCCCGGCCAGCGGGCCCATCAGGGCGACCAGCCCGCCGCCGACCGCCGGCCCGATGGTGGAGGCCAGCCGCTCGGTGACGCCCGACAGCCCGGTGGCGCGCTCCATCGGCACCCGGGCGTGGTCGGCCGCCTCCGGGACCATGACGGACTTGGCCAAGTCCCCCGGGCCGCGCATCGCCCCGATCACCGCGACCATCACCAGCAGCACCCAGAACGGGAGCAGCCCCTGCGCGTGCAGCAGCGGGACCAGCCCGGCCGCGACGGCGCTGACCGCGTCCGTCGTCCAGGACACCACGCGCGGCCCGAGCCGGTCGACTAACGGCCCCGTCAGCGCCTTGACCGCCACGTACGGCGCCATCTCGGCGAACGCGACCAGGCCCGTCATGGTGGCGCTGCCGGTGGTGGCCAGGACGAACCAGGGCAGGGCGATGGCCGAGACGCGCGTGCCCGTCACGGAGACGGCCATGGCCGTCAGCACCCCGGCCAGCGGGCGGAAGCTGCGCCCCGGCGCGTCGGCGGCAGCGGTAGCGGTAGCGGTAGCAGCGGTGCCGGTGGTCATGCGGTCTCTCCCTCGCTCGCGGTGGCGGTGGCGGTCGCGTCCGGCAGGAGGTGGACGACCACGGACACCTGCTCGGTGCCCTCCGGCGCGGGCCCGCCGTGGTCGATCTGCCGGTAGCGCCGGACCACCTCGAACAGCTCGCCGGACAGCCGCTCGGCCTCGGCGGGCGTGAGCTGAAGGACCCGGTCGCTGAGGTCCGTCACCCGGCGCCACTCGCGCGGCATGGTCTCGAAGGCGTCCAGCGTGCGCTGGGCGGTCAGGGTGTGCGCGGCCAGGACGGACCGCAGGAAGCCGGCGGCCGTGTCGAGCTCGTCGTCCGCCATGTCGTCCACCGTCCAGACGGTGAGCGGGTGGGCCGAACGCCACCACCGCTCGCGGGCGTTGCCGCGCTCCTCGTCCTCCTCGACGAAGCCCGCCGCGGCGAGCTGGCGCAGGTGGTAGCTGGTGGCCCCGGAGTTCAGCCCCAGCTGCTCGGCGAGCCTCGTCGCCGTGGACGGGCCGTGCTTGCGCAGGAGCCCGACCAGTTGCATCCGCACGGGGTGCGCCATCGCCCGCATGTTCTTGGCGGTGATGGCGATGTGCGGGTCGTCGCTGTGCTTCCAGCCGCGTTCTTCGGTCATGGCAGCAGACTAGGACCCCAAAGGGTTCTTTGCAAAGGGTTTTTTGCGAAAGATCTTTTGCGAAGAAGTCCTTGCGGTTGCTCGATCCGCAGTAGGCCGCGCCTCCTGGGCCCCGCCGGTCGGCGGGTGCCCGGTCGGCCGCTCGGCGGGGGCCCCGGAGCGGACCGCGGACCGGAGCGGGATTGTCACCCGGGCGGCCGAGGCGCACGCTGGCTGGAAGGGCCCGGAAGTCGGCCCACCCCGGTCGGCCGCGGATTCGATGACGGCCGCCAGGGAGCACGAGGGGCAGGGCGATGGCACACGGGAGGCTCTGGGGCTACGTCGCGTCGGGGGCCAGGGCGCTCGGCGCGCTCGGCGGCACCGTCGGCGCGGTCGGCACCGGGCGCCGGGGCGGGTCCGGGCGCGCGGGCGCGGCGGCGCCGGCCGGGGCCGAGGAGGGGGCCGGCCCGTTCTCGCCCGGGGCGATGGCCGCGCCCAGGGCGCTCGACCGCACCGAGCTGGAGCGACTGCGGTGGACCGGCCGGCAGGCCGGCTGCGAACCGATGGCCCGGCACGTCCAGGTGGCCGACGTGGTGCGCCGGGTGGTGCGCGGCGGCGGCCGGGCGGCGGCCGTCACGGTCCGGGTGGCCCCCGGGCTCCCGGTGGTGGCCGGGGACGCCCGCCGGCTGGAGACCGTCCTCGCCGGGCTGGTCGACCACGCGATCCGGCGCAGCCCGCTGGGCGGCCGGGTGCTGCTCCGGGCCGACGTGGCGGGCGGCGCGTCCGCGCTGCGGGCGCCCGGACGGACGGCGGCGACCCGCGCCCGGGTGGAGGTCCGGGTCTCCGACCGGGGCGCCTACGAGCCGCCCGAGGCGCGCGAGCGGCTGATCGCGGGCGTGCGGGCGGACGGCCCGGTGGGGCCCGCCCTGCACCGCCTGGTGGTGGCCGCGGGCGGCCGGCTCGCGGTGGAACCCACCCCCGGCGGCGGGCTGACCGTGGTCCTGCTGCTGACCGTCGCGTACGACTGACCACGTACGACCGACGGAGTACACGAGGCGGAAGACGTACACCCGGCGCCCCCGCCCCACCGACCCTAGACTTGCCCCATGCCCCGGCTCAACGACCAGGTCAGGGAGCTGCTCCAGGAGTACGCCGACCTGATCAACATCACCGGCGGGGACGCCTTCCGGGCCCGCGCCTACGAGAAGGCCGCCCGCGCGGTCGGCGGCCACCCCGAGGACCTGGCCGACCTGGACGTCAAGGGCCTGCAGCAGATCCCCGGCGTCGGCAGGTCCACCGCCGAGAAGATCGCCGGGTACCTCGCCACCGGGTCCATCCCCGCCCTGGAGGCGCTGCGCGCCGAGGTCCCGTCCGGCGTACGGGAGATGACGGCCGTCCCCGGCGTCGGACCCAAGCGCGCCCTGGCCCTCTACCGCGACCTCGGGATCTCCTCGGTGGACGAACTCGCCGCGGCCGCCCGGGCCGAGCGGCTCGCCGACCTGCCCGGCTTCGGCGAGCGCAGCGGCGAGAGGATCCTGCACGGCATCGAGCTGCTGCGGCAGTCCGGCGGCCGCACCCTGCTGGACACCGCCACCGAGCTGGCCGAGCAGCTGGTCGCCGCGCTCTCCGCCGTCCCCGGCTGCACCCGCTGCGCGTACGCGGGCTCGCTGCGCCGGATGCGCGAGACGGTGGGCGACATCGACGTGCTCGCGACCGCGGAGGACTCCGCCCCGCTGATGGCCGCGCTCACCGAACTCCCCTACGTCGCCGAGGTGATCGGCAGCGGCGGTACCAAGACCTCGGTCCGTACCACCCAGGGCGTACAGGTGGACCTGCGGGTCGTTCCGGAGGAGGACTGGGGCGCGGCGCTGGTCTACTTCACCGGCTCGAAGGCGCACAACATCAAGCTGCGCACGATGGCCGTCCGGGCCGGGCTGAAGCTCTCCGAGTACGGGCTGTTCGAGGTGGACGGCGGCGCCAAGGTGGTCTCGGAGACCGAGGACGAGGTGTACGCGGCGCTCGGCCTGCCGTGGATCCCGCCGCCGCTGCGCGAGGACCGGGGCGAGATCGAGGCCGCGCTGGAGGGTGGACTCCCGGACCTGGTCCAGGCGTCCGACCTGCGCGGTGACCTCCACACCCACACCGACCTGACCGACGGACTGGCCACCCTGGAGGAGATGGTCGACACCGCCGCCGCCCGCGGCTACTCCTACTTCGCCGTCACCGACCACGCCCCGGACCTGGTGATGCAGCGGATGACGGACGAGAAGATGCTCGCCCAGCGCGAGCAGCTGCGACAACTCGCCGACCGGCACAAGAGGTTGCGACTGCTGCACGGCACCGAGCTGAACATCGGCCCGGACGGCGGGGTGGACTGGCCACCGGAGTTCCTGGCCGGCTTCGACGTCTGCGTGGCCTCCGTGCACTCGCACTTCGCCCTGGACCGGGCCGCCCAGACCCGCCGGCTGATCCGCGCCTGCGAGAACCCGTACGTGCACGTCATCGGGCACCTCACCACCCGCCGGATCGGCCGGCGCGGGCCGATCGACGTCGATCTGGACGCGGTGTTCGAGGCCGCCGCGCGCACCGGCACCGCGATCGAGATCAACAGCTCCCCGCAGCGGCTCGACCTGCGCGACGAGGACGTGCTGCGGGCGAGGCGGCACGGCGTGCGGTTCGCGATCGACAGCGACGCGCACGCCACCGGCCAGCTCGGCTACCCGCGCTACGGCATCGGCACGGCGCAGCGCGGCTGGCTCACCGCCGAGGACGTGGTCAACACCTGGACCTGGCAGAAGCTGAAGCACTTCCTCCGCAAGGACGCGGTGCCCAGGTAACCCCGGGTAGCCCCGGGCAGCCCCCGAAAGCCCCGGGCGGCACCGTCGCCGAAGGGCCCCCGCCGGAGCGTCACTCCCCGCCGAAGGAGGCCCCGGGCGAGGCCAGCACCCGGGCCGCACCGCGGTGCCCGAGCCCGGCCGCGCGCCCGAGGTCCCCGGTGTCCAGGAAGCCGGCCAGGAACCCCGCCGCGAAGGCGTCCCCGGCCCCGGTGAGGTCGCGCACCTCCGCCACCGGCGGCACCGGCACCATGACCAGCGGCTCGCCCGGGACGTCGACGGCGGTCGCCTCGGCGCCCGCCTTGGTGACCACCGTGGTGGCCGCCAGCCGGGCCCGCTCCGGCCCCGGCAGGCC
>NZ_JBHVET010000178.1:0-12524 GCF_042802135.1 Kitasatospora sp. NPDC057512 | reverse complement strand
GGCGGGGAGTTCACCCGCCCGGGCCGTCGCGTTGTCCGCCTTCGGTGACCGCCTCCACGCCCGTCCACGCCCGTCCGCGCCCGTCCGCGCGTCCCTCGCCCGGGGATCGCCCGGGGATCGCCCGGGGATCGCCCGGGGATCAGCCGAGGATCAGCTGCACCGGGTTGCGCTCCAGCAGCAGCACAGCGACGTCGTCGGTCAGCGCGCCGCCGTTCAGCTCCTCGACCTCGGCGATGGCGCTGTCGATCAGCCGCCCCCGGGTCAGTCCGGCGGCCTGGTGGTCGCCGATCAGGTCCGCGAGCCCGTCCTGGCCCAGGCGGCGCGATCCGGCCCCGACCCGGCCCTCGATCAGTCCGTCGGTGTAGAGCAACAGCCGCCAGCCGGCCCGCAGTTCGACCTCGTGGGCGGGCCAGGCGGACTGCCCGTCGTGGCACGGCAGCAGGCCGAGCGCGGGCCCGGCGAGGTCGGCCGGCAGGGTGATCGGCTCGTGGTCCCGGCCGAGCAGCAGCGGCGCCGGGTGCCCGGCGAGGTAGAGCCGGACCCGCTCGCCGGTGCCGAGCGAGTCGAGGCCGCTGCCGGGGCCGCCGGGCTCGATGACCAGCATGCAGAGCGTCGCGAAGATCTCGTCGCTGCGCCGCTCGTGCTCCAGCACGTGCTGGAGGGTGGTGAGCAGGGTCTCGCCGGTGAGGCCCGCGAAGACCAGAGTGCGCCACGCTATCCGGAGTGCGACGCCGAGCGCGGCCTCGTCCGGGCCGTGGCCGCAGACGTCGCCGATCACGACGTGGACGGCGCCGTCGTCGGTGCGTACGGCGTCGTAGAAGTCGCCGCCGAGCAGTGCGCGGCGGCGGCCGGGGCGGTAGCGCCGGGTGAAGGAGAGCCCGGCGCCGTCGAGCAGCGGGGTGGGCAGCAGGTGGCGCTGGAGGCGGGCGTTCTCCTGGCCGCGCAACTCGGCCTCGACCAGGCGGCGCTGGGACTCGTCGGCGCGCTTGCGCTCGACGGCGTAGCGCAGGGCGCGGGCGAGCAGCGGGCCGTCCGTCTCGTGCTTGAGCAGGAAGTCCTGGGCGCCGGCGGCGACGGCGGCCGCGCCGAGTTCGGCCCCGGCGGCGTCGGTGAGCACCACGACCGGGGTGTGCGGGGCCCGGCGGAGCAGCTCGTGCAGGCCCTCCAGCCCGTCCGAGGAGTCGGACGGGGGCGGCAGGTCGGCGGGCGCGGCGAGGTCGAGCAGCACGCAGCCGAACTCGGGGGTGCGGGAGCGCCCGCGCCGGGCCCAGGGCGCGGGCGGGGCGAGCAGTTCGGTGGCCTGGTCCAGGCCGCGGGCCCAGTGGATCTCGATCGAGGTGCCGCTGTCGGCCACCGCCGCCTTGATCAGCTGGGCGTCCGAGGCGTCGTCCTCGATGACCAGCAGCCGCAGCGGTGCGTCGTCGGCCGGTCCGTCCGCCGCCGGGCCGCCCGGGTCGGAGATGTGGGACGGGTGGGAGGCGTGCGCGGCCCGCGAGCGGGGGTGGGGTATCGGGGGAGCCGCCGAGGCCGGGCCGGTCGTGGCGCGGCTTCGGGCATGACCGACGGGGGCGCCGTCATGGGCGCCCGGCAGGTCCGCGGCACCAGGTGCCCGCCCGTCTCCCGTTGCGGGCATCGGTGGTTCCTCCCTTTCCCCGACTGCGTAACGGTCGACGTCCGTCCGCAGTGCCCGCCTGGCACCGCGCGTCGGGGAACTTCTCGCGACCATAACGTGATCTCCGGGGATTTCTCTGGCCGACCGGCGCCGTTGTGGCTATTGCCACGCCGGTGGCGGTGTGGTGACTGGACTCGGACGAGGACTCGGTGTCCGGCCCGGTGGCCGTCAGGTGGCTGCCGGGCGGCTCCGGGAAAGGGGAGAGGGCGATGGTTGCGCGGATCACTCTGGTGGAGGGTGACATCACGGAACAGCCGGTGGACGTCGTGGTGAACGCCGCCAACTCGTCCCTGCTGGGCGGTGGTGGGGTGGACGGCGCGATCCACCGCAAGGGCGGACCGCGGATCCTGGAGGAGTGCCGCCGGCTGCGCGCCTCGCACTGGGGCAAGGGGCTGCCCACCGGTCGGGCGGTGGCGACGACGGCCGGACGGCTGCCCGCCCGGTGGGTGGTGCACACCGTCGGGCCGGTGTACCGGGCGGAGGAGTACGAGGAGCGGGCGGAGCTGTTGGCCTCCTGCTATCGCGAGTCGCTGCGTGCCGCGGCGGGGCTCGGCGCGCGCACGGTGGCCTTCCCGGCGGTGTCGGCCGGGATCTACGGCTGGCCGCCGGCGGACGCGGCCCGGATCGCGCTCGGCACCGTCGCGGAGGTGCTGGACAGCGGCGACGCGGAGGCGGGCGCGGAGCTGGCGGAGGTGCGGTTCGTGCTGTTCGGGTCGGAGATGTACGGGGTGTTCGAGCGGGCCCGGCGGGAGCTGTTCGATCGGGAGGTCTGAGGGCGGGAGGTCTGCGGGCGGGACCATCGTGGCGCGCCGGGGCGTCAACACGCCAGAGATATTCGATAACTCGTTCGAGTGAACGTATCGAATCGCTCACCGGCTCCCGGCGCGCACCACCCGGACGGCGGCCACGACGGCTACGGCGCGAGCGCCGACCAGGGCACCGTGACCTCGCCCTGCCGCCACCGCCCGCGCGCGTCCACCAGCGGCCAGCTGCCCGCCAGCGCCGTGCAGGCCGCCACCCAGCGCTGCCGCGCCCCGAACGCCCCGTACGGCGCGGCCGCCGCCCAGGCCCGGTCGAAGTCGGCCAGGAAGGCGTGCACGGGCCGCCCCGGCACGTTGTGGTGGATCAGCGCCTTCGGCAGCCGCTCGGCCAGGTCGGAGGGCTGGCCCAGGCCGCCCAGCCGGGCCGCGAAGGTCACCGTCCGGGGCCCTTCGGGGCCGAGCGCGACCCAGACGTGCCGCCGCCCGATCTCGTCGCAGGTGCCCTCGACCAGCAGGCCGTGCGGGGCGAGCCGCGCGCACAGCCGCTCCCACACCCCGGCGACCGCCGACTCGTCGTACTGCCGGAGCACGTTCGCGGCCCGGATCAGCTGGGCCGGCCCGCCGCCGTCCAGCGGCACCTCGAAGCCCCCGCGCCGGAAGGTGAGCAGCGGCGGCTCGGCGTACGGCAGCGCGGCGGCGACCCGCTCCGGCTCGATCTCGATCCCGACCACCCGGACGTCCGGCCGCACCGTGCGCAGCCGTCCGGCCAGTTCGACGGCGGTCCACGGCGCGGCGCCGTAGCCGAGGTCGACGGCGACCGGCGGCCGCCCGGCGGTGCGCAGCGCGCGGCCGAGGGTGTGGGCGATCCAGCGGTCCATCCGGCGCAGCCGGTTGGTGTTGGTGGTGCCCCGGGTGACCGTCCCGACCGGGCGCCCGGTCCGTCCGCGGGCGGGCGCGGCGGGAGCGGGGTCGAAGGAGGCAGCCATGCCAGAAGGGTAGTCGGGCCGCCGACGGCACCGTGCTGACCTGGGGTGATGGCGGCCGTTCCGGCCGGTGGGCCGGGGCGGGAATGCCGGGCGCGGTCCCTGTGGTTGGCACCCTGATGGTGATGTGTGCCCGGCGGGGCAGCGCACACCGGACAACGGGCGGCCCGGTGCGGACCGCCTCGACGGGCCGCACAGAGGAGGCTTCAGCCAGGTGATCCAGCACCCCGTCCGTTCGGTACGCCGGGCCCAGCCCGCCGCGCCCGCGCGTGGCCGGCTCCAGTCGCTCGTCCCCGGTCGCCGCCGCCCGCGCCGGATAGCCATGCTGAGCGTCCACACCTCGCCGCTGCACCAGCCCGGCACCGGGGACGCCGGCGGGATGAACGTCTACATCGTGGAGCTGGCCAAGCGCCTGGCCGACCTCAACATCGAGGTCGAGGTGTTCACCCGGTCGATCTGCTCGGACGACGCGCCGACGGTCGAGCTGGCCCCGGGCGTGCTGGTCCGCCACGTCACCGCCGGTCCGTACGAGGGCCTGGTCAAGGAGGACCTGCCGGCCCAGCTGTGCGCCTTCACCCACGGGGTGCTGCGGACGGAGGCGGGCCACCGCCCCGGCCACTACGACCTGGTGCACTCGCACTACTGGCTCTCCGGGCAGGTCGGCTGGCTGGCCGCGCAGCGCTGGGGGGTGCCGCTGGTGCACACCATGCACACCATGGCGAAGGTCAAGAACGCCGCGCTGGCCGAGGGCGACACGCCCGAGCCCGCGGCCCGGGTGATCGGTGAGACCCAGGTGGTGGAGGCGGCCGACCGGCTGATCGCCAACACCACCGAGGAGGCCGCGGAGCTGGCGCTGCACTACGCCGCCCGGCCGGACCAGCTGGCCGTCGTGCACCCCGGGGTCAACCTGGAGG
This sequence comes from Kitasatospora sp. NPDC057512, assembly GCF_042802135.1. Classification (NCBI taxonomy): domain Bacteria; kingdom Bacillati; phylum Actinomycetota; class Actinomycetes; order Kitasatosporales; family Streptomycetaceae; genus Kitasatospora; species Kitasatospora sp. NPDC057512. The sequence goes on along the minus strand of NZ_JBHVET010000178.1, from coordinate 8,194 downwards.
TCTTCCGCCCCGGCGGGCCGCGGACGCCCGCCGCCGCGCGGGCCCGGCTGGGCCTGCCGCAGGACGCCGCGGTGCTGCTGTTCGCGGGCCGGATCCAGCCGCTGAAGGCCCCGGACGTGCTGCTGCGGGCGGTCGCCGCGCTGCTGGGCCGCCGCCCGGAGCTGCGCGAGCGCCTGGTGGTGCCGGTGGTCGGCGGGCCGTCCGGCACCGGGTTGGCCCGGCCGGAGAGCCTGCACAAGCTCGCCGCCCAGCTGGGCATCGGCGACGTGGTGCGGTTCCACCCGCCGGTCGGCCAGCCGGAGCTCGCGGACTGGTACCGCGCGGCGTCGGCGTTGGTGATGCCCTCGTACAGCGAGTCCTTCGGGCTGGTCGCGCTGGAGGCGCAGGCCTGCGGCACCCCGGTGGTGGCGGCCTCGGTCGGCGGCCTGCCGGTCGCGGTGCGGGACGGCGAGACCGGCACCCTGGTGCAGGGCCACGACCCGCTGGACTGGTCGTACGCGCTGGAGCCGTACGTCACCGACCGGGGCCTGGCGGACCGGCGCGGCGAGGCGGCGGCCCGGCACGCGGCCGGCTTCGGCTGGGACACCGCGGCGGCGACCACCGCGGAGGTGTACGCCGGCAGCATGGCCCGCCCGGCGGGCCGGCTGGCCGGGGTCCGTCGCCGACCGGTCTGAGCGGAAGCCCGAGCGGAAGCCCGAGCGCCGGTCCGAGCGGAGCCCGGGTGCAGAACCGGGCGGAAGCCCGAGCGGAGGCCCGGGTGCCGACCGGCCTGGGGCTGCGCCCGCCCGGTACCGACGAGTAACGTCACCCCCATGGCAATCCGCACCAAGGACGAGGCCCTGACCCTCCTGCGCGCCGCCCTGGACGACGCCGGGGTGGCCTGGGAGCCGGCCGCCACCGACCCGTACACGCTGGTGGCGGCCCTCCCGGGCACCCGCAAGCTGAGCACCACCTGCGCCCTGCGGGTCGGCGACCACACCCTGTCGGTGAACGCCTTCGTGATCCGCCGTCCGGACGAGAACCACGAGGCGGTCTACCGCTGGCTGCTGGAGCGCAACACCCGGCTGTACGGCGTCGGGTACGCGATCGACGCGCTCGGCGATGTCTACCTGGCCGGCCGGCTGCCGCTGGAGGCGCTCACCCCGCAGGTCGTGGACCGGCTGCTCGGCACGGTGCTGGAGAACGCGGACGAGCCCTTCAACACCCTGCTGGAGCTGGGCTTCGCCACCGCGATCCGGCGCGAGTGGGAGTGGCGGACCAAGCGCGGGGAGTCCACCCGCAACCTGGCCGCCTTCGCCCACCTGGCCGCCCCGCGGGACGCGTCGGCCGAGGCCCCGGAAACCCCGGACACCCCGGCCGCCGGCTGACCCGCGGGCCGGTCAGGCGCCCGCCGGAGCCTTCCCGGCCTGCTCCGCCGCGGGCTCCGTGGCCGTGGGCGCCGGAGCCTTTCCGGCCTGCTCCACCGCGGGCGCCGGGACCTCCGTGGCCACGGGCCGACGGCGCCCGGCCGCGCCGGTCCGGCGGGCCAGCACCACGTACCCGAGCGCGGTGACCGTCCCCACCGCCCCGCAGGCCGTCCAGAGCACCGCCGGCCCCGCGTGCTGGAGCAGCAGCCCGCCGCCCGCCGGGCCGAGGAACGAGGCGAGCGACCAGGAGAGGCTGTGCACGCCCTGGTAGCGGCCGCGCCCGTGGGTCGGCGCCAGCTCGGCGACCAGGCCCATCATCACCGGCGTGTTGAGGATCTCGCCGACCGTCCAGACGGCCACCGAGAGCGCGAATAGCCAGGCCGAGGACCCGGCCAGCGCGGCCAGCCCGAAGCCCCAGCCGGTGAGCAGGCAGCTGGTGATCAGCAGCCCGGTCCGTGAGCGGCCCTCCATCCAGCGGGTCAGCGGGATCTGCAGGACCACGATCAGCAGCCCGTTCAGGCCGATGACCAGGCCGTACTCGGTGGAGGTGATGCCGGAGGCGCCCATGTCCACGGCCAGCGTGGTGCTGCCCTGCTGGAAGACCAGCGCGAGCAGCAGGGTCAGCCCGACCAGCGCCATGAACGGGGCGTCCCGGAACACCGAGAGCAGGCTGACCGGCGGCTCGGCGGAGCCGTCCGCCCGGCCGGGCGCGGCCTGCGGCCTGGTCTCCGGGATCCGGATGAAGATCACCACCGCGCAGACCAGGGTGGAGAGCGCGTCCAGCAGGAAGAGGGTGAGGTAGCCGTGGGTGGCGATCAGGCCGGCCACGGCCGCCGAGAGGCCGAAGCCGATGTTGATCGCCCAGTAGTTCAGCGAGTACGCGCGGACCCGGTCCTCGGCCGGCACCAGGTCGGCGATGATCGCCGAGGTGGGCGGCCGGGTGGCGTTGTTGCACAGGCCCACCAGGAAGGCCACCACGGCGATCGCCACCTGGCCGTCCGCGAAGCCGAGCACGGCGGTGAACAGCGCGGTGCCGAGCTGGGCGGCGAGCAGCGTGGGCCGCCGCCCGATCCGGTCGGCCAGCACGCCCGCGAGGATCGCCGCGACGGCCGAGCCGAGGCCGAACAGCGAGGCCACCAGGCCCGCGTAGGAGGCCGAGTACCCCCGGTCGACGGTCAGATACAGGGCCAGGAAGGTGACGACGAACGCGCCGAGCTTGTTCACCAGCGTGCTCACCCAGAGCCACCAGAACTGTCGCGGCAGCCCGCCCACGGTCTCCTGTACGAGTCTTCGGATCCGGGGGTTGGCGACCAGGGCGACGAGCATGTGGGGGCTCCCGTGGGCAGGCGTCCGCCGAACGGTGCGGCAGGCCCGGTCAGCCGACGCATGTAAGTGTCAGATGCGCGGAGCACACATTACACATCAGCCGAAGGTCCCCACCAGGGGTTTTCCGACCCCCCACTAAGCTGGGGGCCATGGCTGACACGACGTACCGACTCATCCTGCTCCGCCACGGCGAGAGCCAGTGGAACCAGAAGAACCTGTTCACCGGTTGGGTCGATGTCGACCTCAACGAGAAGGGCGAGAAGGAGGCCGCCCGCGGTGGCGAGCTCCTGGCCGCCGAGGGTCTGCTCCCCGACGTGCTGCACACCTCGCTGCTGCGCCGCGCCATCCGCACCTCCCAGATCGCCCTGGACAAGGCCGACCGGCACTGGATCCCGGTCAGCCGCAGCTGGCGGCTGAACGAGCGCCACTACGGCGCGCTCCAGGGCAAGGACAAGGCCCAGACCCTGGCCGAGTTCGGCGAGGAGCAGTTCCAGCTGTGGCGCCGCTCGTACGACACCCCGCCGCCGGTGCTGGCCGACGACGCCGAGTACTCGCAGGCCGGTGACGCGCGCTACGCCGACATCCCGAGCGAGCTGCGTCCGCGCACCGAGTGCCTGAAGGACGTCGTCGACCGGATGCTCCCGTACTGGTACGACGCCATCGTCCCGGACCTCGCCGCCGGCCGGACCGTCCTGGTCACCGCCCACGGCAACAGCCTGCGCGCGCTGGTCAAGCACCTCGACGGCATCTCCGACGAGGCCATCGCCGGCCTGAACATCCCGACCGGCATCCCGCTGGTCTACGAGCTGGACGCCGACTTCAAGCCCGTCACCCCGGGCGGCCGCTACCTCGACCCGGACGCCGCCGCGGCCGCCATCGAGGCGGTCAAGAACCAGGGCAAGAAGTAAGCCCAGGAGTGGAACGGCCCCGTCGCCCGGTCCGACCGGGCGATGGGGCCTTCGTTCGTTTTCGGTCGGTCAGAGGTCAACCCGCTTGCCCGGTGGGGGAGTTGGGTAGGTGGGAAAATGGTTCAGACCATTGACGGCCGCAGTCGGCGGCTCCTACCGTGAGGGCACCGGACTGGCGCAGGCATGCCAGGATCTCCCCGTCCGGGCCGCCGCACCCCCACGCGCGCGCGTCTGTGCCCCCGGCGCACACTCCATCCACCCCCACGGAGGAGCACCATGCGCACACGCCACATCGTCGGGGCGGCCGTCGCCGCGCTGGCGATTCCGCTGACCCTCGCCTTCCCGGCCTCGTCCCACGGCTGGATCTCGACCCCGCCCAGCCGGGCCGCGCTCTGCGACACCCACGTGGACGGCGTCCCGTGGGACTGCGGTGACATCCAGTGGGAGCCGCAGAGCGTCGAGGGCACCAAGGGCTTCCCGGCCCTCGGCCCCTCGGACGGCACCATCTGCGCCGGCGGCAACGCGCGCTTCGCCGAGCTGGACGACCCGCACGCGGGCGCCTGGCCGACCACGCCGGTGACGGCGGGCCGGCCGCTCACCTTCACCTGGACGTTCACCGCCCGGCACGCGACCACCGACTTCCGGTACTACATGACCAAGCCGGGCTACGACGCGAGCCGGCCGGTGACCCGGGCCGACCTGGACCTGACGCCCTTCCTGACCGTCCCGTACGGCGGGCAGCAGGTGCCGAGCACGCTCAGCCACACCGCGACCATCCCGGGCGGGCGCACCGGCCACCAGGTGGTCGTCGCGGTCTGGACGATCTCCGACACCGGGAACGCCTTCTACTCCTGCACCGACGTCGCGTTCTGACATCCGGTCCCGACGCCACGGTCCCGACGTCCGGCCCGACGCGAACACGGGCACGGACACGGACACGAACGAGGTGCACGGCCGCCGGAAGACCGTGCACCTCGGGGGACTCCTCGGACAGCGGCGCGCTCAGTGGCCGCCGCAGCAGCCGCCGTCGGCACCGCCGCACTGGCAGGGCGCGCCGGACTGGCAGCCGCAGCCGCAGCCCGGGCCGCAGCCGCAGCCGGCGGCGAGGACGGGGAGCAGCTTCGGGGCGGGTGGCTCGACGGTGGAGTGGGCGGATGCCGGTCGGGTCGGGTGGGCCTTCATCGAGCTTCCCTCCTTGTGACGGGCACAGTCCTGTGCCCCCAACGTCGAGTGAAGCCGCCGAACGGAGGGAGCGTCAACGGGCGCGCGGTGGTGGGGCGCACGGAGTGCCGTGCGCCCGCACCACCCTCGTCGCAGGTTTACTCACCCCGAGGGGTGAGCCGGGAGCGGCCACGACGTACCGCCCGGACCGGGGGTCAGTCGACCGGCGCGGCCTCGGCGGCCTCGGTGGCGGCCACGAACTCGGCCACGTGCTCGCCCGTCACCAGGTACACCACGCGCTTGGCGACCGACACCGCGTGGTCCGCGAAGCGCTCGTAGTAGCGGCCGACCAGGGTGATGTCGACGGCGGTCTCGATGCCGTGGTGCCAGCGCTCGTCGATCAGGTGCGACAGCAGCTCGCGGTGCAGGGTGTCGATCGCGTCGTCGTCCTGCTCCATCTCCAGCGCCTTGTCGACGTCCTTGGTGGCGATGACCAGGCCGGCCTTGGCCACCAGGCGCTGGGCGAGCTGGCCCATCTCCAGGACGGTGGAGTGCAGGTCGCTCGGCACGGCGGTGTCGGGGTAGCGCATCCGCGCGACCTTGGCGACGTGCCGGGCGAGGTCGCCGCAGCGCTCCAGGTCGGCGCTCATCCGCAGCGAGGTGACGACGATGCGCAGGTCGGTGGCGACCGGCTGCTGGCGGGCGAGGAGGTCGATGGCCCGGTTCTCCAGGTCGTGGTGGAGCTCGTTGACCTTCTCGTCGGCGGCGATCACGCCCTCCGCCAGGGCGAGGTCCGCGTCGAGGAGGGCGGTGGTGGCGCGGCCCATGGCAGAGCCGACCAGCCGGGCCATCTCGACCAGGCTGTCGCCGATCGCATCGAGTTCCTCGTGGTACGCGTCGCGCATGTTCTCTCCTCAGTAGCTGTGTCGGTGGCGGTGCCGACCGGTCAGCCCGTCCGACCGTCGTTCCGGCGTCCGGGTGACCGCTGCTGGTGGCGCGCATCGTACGCGCACACCCGAGCCGGTGGCCGCTGTTCGGCACACCGATCTCTCCCACACGGGCTGCCTGGCCAACTTTCGGTCGCCTGGGCGACGGTGCACGGCCACTCCGGTGAATCGGCGGCTACCTGAAGGTGAATTCTCGGCAACGCGTGGTCGATGCCTTGATCGGGCGCTTGGGGACTGCCCTGGCCGTGCGCTTACGCTGGCCACATGGACGTGAACGTGGCCGCCGCCGCTGCCTGTGCCATAGCCGGGCTCGGTGTCGGCCTCACCGCCTCCATCGCCTTCCGCTGGAGCGAGCGCGAGCAGGCCAAGGGCAGGTACAGCGCGACCGGCGGCAGGAACCCCGGCCGGTACCAGTCACTGGGCACCGGCAACCCCGAGCCGCCGCTGCCGCCCGGGGTCGACACCGTGCTCTCCGTGCTCCGCTCCTGCGCGATCGTGCTGGGCGAGGGCGACGAGGTGGTCAAGGCCAGCTCGGCGGCGTACGCGATGGGCCTGGTGCGCGGTGGCGCCGTCGCGGTGGACCAGATGCTCGCGCTGGCCCGCTCCACCCGCCGGGACGGCGAGATCCGCCAGGTCGAGCTGGAGGTGCCCCGGCCGGGCGCGGCCCGCGCGGCCGAGCCGCTCGCGGTCTCCGTCCGGGTCGCCCCGCTGGGCTCCCGGTTGGTGCTGGTGCTGGTCGAGGACCAGACCGAGCGCCGCCGGGTGGAGGCCGTCCGCCGGGACTTCGTGGCCAACGTCAGCCACGAGCTCAAGACCCCGGTCGGCGCCCTGTCGCTGCTCTCCGAGGCGGTCGTGGACGCGTCCGACGACCCGGAGGCGGTGCAGCGCTTCGCCGGCCGGATGCAGGTCGAGGCGGCCCGGCTGGCCAGCCTGGTCCAGGAGATCATCGACCTCTCCCGGGTCCAGGACGACCGGCTGATGATCGACCCGGAGCCGGTCGCGGTGGACGAGCTGATCGCCGAGGCGATCGACCGCTGCCGCCAGCAGGCCGCCGCCAAGCAGATCCTGATCGCGGCCGGCGGCATCGCCGGCCTCTACCTGCACGGCAACCGCGGCCAGCTCGCCGCCGCGCTCGGCAACCTGGTCGAGAACGCCGTCAACTACAGCCCGCCCCGCACCCGGGTGGCCATCGCCACCCGGCGGATCTCCAGCGCCGCGGCGCTCGGGGAGGCGGACGGCGAGCTCATCGAGATCTCGGTCACCGACCAGGGCATCGGCATCTCCGAGAAGGACCGCGAGCGGGTCTTCGAGCGGTTCTACCGCGTCGACCCCGCCCGCTCCCGGGCGACCGGCGGCACCGGCCTGGGCCTGTCCATCGTCAAGCACGTCGCGGCCTCGCACGGCGGCACCGTCTCGGTGTGGAGCGTCGAGGGCCAGGGGTCGACCTTCACCGTCCGCCTGCCCGCCGGGCAGGCGCCCACGGAGGACGAGCCCCACGACGCGTTCGACGACGAGTTCGGCGACGAGCCGGACCACGCGCCGGACGCCGGCCCCGCCGGCCCCGCCGCGGCACCCCGAACCCTCACCACGGACCGGACGGACCGCGCTCCCCGCGCGCCCCGCACGGACCGTTCGCTCCCCACCGGGGAGCGGGCACCACACCTGTCAGACACAACCCCGCAGCTTGCCCCGGAGGCCTGATCGTGACCCGAGTACTGGTGGTCGAGGACGAGGAGTCGTTCAGCGACGCCCTCTCGTACATGCTCCGCAAGGAGGGCTTCGAGGTGGCCGTCGCCGCCACCGGCCCCGACGCCCTGGAGCAGTTCGAACGGAACGGCGCCGACCTCGTCCTGCTCGACCTGATGCTGCCGGGCCTGCCCGGCACCGAGGTCTGCCGCCAGCTCCGGGTGCGCTCCAACGTCCCGGTGATCATGGTGACCGCGAAGGACAGCGAGATCGACAAGGTCGTCGGTCTGGAGATAGGCGCTGACGACTACGTCACCAAGCCGTACTCCACCCGCGAGCTGGTCGCGCGGATCCGCGCGGTGCTGCGCCGCCGCGGCGAGGACGGCGGCGCGGGCGACAACGGCGGCGGCCCGGGCGCCCTGGAGGCGGGCCCGGTCCGGATGGACGTGGACCGCCACGTGGTGACCGTGGACGGCGCCAAGGTCGACCTGCCGCTCAAGGAGTTCGACCTGCTGGAGATGCTGCTGCGCAACGCGGGCCGGGTGCTCACCCGGATGCAGCTGATCGACCGGGTCTGGGGCGCGGACTACGTCGGCGACACCAAGACCCTGGACGTCCACGTGAAGCGCCTGCGGGCCAAGATCGAGCCGGACCCGGGCGCGCCGCGCTACCTGGTCACCGTCCGCGGCCTGGGCTACAAGTTCGAGCCGTAAACCGTCCCCACCACGCGGAAGGCCCCCGCCGGCAGCCGGAGGGGGCC
>NZ_JBHVET010000177.1:0-12529 GCF_042802135.1 Kitasatospora sp. NPDC057512 | reverse complement strand
AACACGACCCACCCCCACAGACAGCCAACCCGCCCCGACCGACAGACACTTACTGTCCCACGCCCAACCCAACCGACTTCGCCAGCAGAGTCGCCAGGTCGACTTCTCACGCACACCATCGGGCGGGGCCGGCCGCCCGGGCCTCGTCGTAGCGCCGCAGCATGAGGCGGGCGAGGGCCGGGTGGGGGGCGGTTGGGACCGGCTGGCGAGGGTCGCGGACTGGGCGCTGGGCTGTTGGTATGACGTTCGGACGGTTGGGCGCGCGGGTGGATCTCCGGCCGGTTAACGTCGGCCGCAATGCGTTCGCACGTCCATACGCGTCCATACGTCCTCAGACCGGAGGTTTCAGTGCAGCGGTGGATCATCCTGACGGTACTCACCTCGGCCCTCACCGGCCTCACAGGCCTCGCCGGGGCCGCCGTACCTGCCCAGGCCGACGAGCCGGTCCCCACCACCGTCACCCTCGGCGACGCCGTCATCGACGCCAAGCGCCCCGGCCGGGTCCGGGTACAGGTCGATTACCTCTGCTCGATCGCGGACGAGGCCCGCTCGCTCACCGTGTCCGTCGAACAGAGGGACCCGGAGGACAACACCGCCATCGCCTTCGGCTCCAGCAGGACCGCGGAGACGGACGTGATCTGCGACGGCACGCCGCAGACCCGGCAGGTCCTCGTCCAGTCCAAGACCACCAACTGGATCCCGGACGTCGACGCCGTCCTGACCACCACCGTCTCCAACATCGGCGCCACCCCGTCGGCCGCCGCCGACTCCAAGCGGGTCAAGCTGCTCGCCACCCCCGCCTGATGCGGACCCTCCTCCGGGCCTCGGCCCTCCTGCTCGCCGCGGGCCCCGTACTGACCGGCTGCGTCAGCTCGTTCATGGTGCCAGGTCCGGAGGAGACCAGCAGTACCGTCGCGCCGCCGTCGCCATCCACGGCCCCGCCGTCGCCCAGCCCCTTCGCGGGGACGGTGACGATCCGCGACTTCTCCTTCGAGCCGGCCGACTTCACGCTCGGCCCGGGCGCGACGGTGACCGTGACCAACACCGGCACCACCGCCCACACCCTCACCGCCCAGGACGGCACCTTCGACACCGGCCCGATCGCCCCGGGAGCCAGCGCGACGCTCACCGCTCCCGCCCGGCCCGGTGCGTACTCGTACCTCTGTACGTACCACCACTTCATGCGCGGGATTCTGACCGTGGCGTGAGGGGCGGTTGCCCTACGCTCGTGCCCTGCACATGGGGAGGGCATGAGGGATGGTCGACAGCACGTCGAACACGATGAGCGGCACGGCGAACGGCCCGGTCGTGCAGGCCGGGAACATCGGGGCTGTCTACGTGGGAGGGAGTCAGCCCCCGACGGTGCCGGACGGGGCCGACGACTGGGTGAAGGCCGCTGCCGATTCACGGGTCTGGAAGCACGTTCGGGAGGACCGGGACGCTGAGCCGTACCTGTGCGCCGTACTGAAGGCCGTCGGTGAACTGGCCCGGCTGCGGGACGAGACGGTGCTCGCCGACGACCCGTGGCAGGACCCCGGGATCGCGGTGCGCTTCGCTTCACGAGTCGACTGGCTGCTCGGCGACGATCGGCTCGACCTCTACCCGGCCGAGGCCGCACTCATGGCCGTCCTGCCTTTCCTCTACCGAGTCCGCTCGCTGCGCCTGGCTTCGGCGAGGTCCGCTGTCAGTCCGACCGATCTCGCACCCGCGCCAGAGCCCGATGGTGACCGGGCCGCGTACGAGCAGTTCATCGAGTCCTATGACCTGCTCGTGGGCCGCACCCGAACCCGCCCTGCCTCTGCTGTCCCCCTTGGATGGTGGCTCTTCCACCGCTGGCTCGACCAACACGAGGATCTCGCCGACCCCGAGGGCGTCGGCGAGATCCTGGACCGACTCCCGATGCTCGCCGACCTCGGCGAGACCTTCGCGCCCAAGCGGGTCCGCGACCTGCTGCATGCCCTCCGCCGGGGCCCCGACGTCGGCAGCCGCGACTACCTCGCCGGCCTCAGCGTGGACAACCACCTGCGAGCCCCGGGCGAACAGCACGTCCGGGAGCCACGGTTGGCCCTGCTGCTGGCATTGGCGTACGGGACGGCCATTGAGATGACCGCCCTCCCGGAGATCGTGGCCGAGCACCTCGGCATCCCGGATGAGGTCGATGTCGCCGACCTGCGCCGGACACTCGAACTGGCAGTCTGGGGCGGCTCTTACGACCTTCCCGTCCTACGTGCGGAGTGCCATCACGAGGCCGTGGTCGAAGGCCTGCGCGAGTACACCGCCCGTGCCGACGAACTCCTTCACGCACTCCGCCGTGTCCTCCCGTCGCACCCACTCCCCACCCGCCTCACCTCGGACGAGGCCGCCCCCGCTGCCGGCGCATTCACGGGCTGGGCGCGCTTCCGTATGGACGAACGCCGGGTGCGAAGCCTGCTGATGGGTGTCGAGCTCTACCGCGACCGGGATCTGGCGGTCCGCGAGCTCTACCAGAACGCCCTCGATGCCTGCCGGTACGCCCGGGCCCGCGTGCAGTACCTGGCCCGGTCACGGAGCTTTCACCTGGGTCCCCTTTCCTATGAGGGGCGGATCGAGTTCCGCCAGGGAGTGGGCGAGGACGGCCGCGCCTACCTGGAGTGCGAGGACAACGGCGTGGGAATGGGCGAGGAAGAGTTGCGGGGAGTTTTCTCCAATGCCGGCGCCCGCTTCGCCGAGCAGTTGGACTTCAAGCTCGAACGCGCCGAATGGCGCAAGGTGGATCCGCCCGTCGAGCTGTATCCCAACAGTCGCTTCGGCATCGGTGTGCTGAGCTACTTCATGCTCGCCGACGAGATCCGGGTCAACACCTGCCGCCTGGACACCACCGGTCAGTTGGGTCCGCAGCTGGAAGTCTCGATCTACGGCCCGAGCCACCTCTTCCGCATTGCTGAACAGTCGGCACAGGGCCGCACGCCGGGTACTACGGTGCGACTATACCTGCGGGATGACATTGGCCTCGGCGGGTCATGGTCGGCCCTCGATGTCCTTGAACGCCTTCTGGGTATCGCGGAGTTCCGTACATCGGCCGAACATGGCGGGCGAAACGTGAAGTGGGAGCCGCAGCAGCTCAGGACAAGGATGGCGTTGTCCGGTGACAAGTTCGGGTTCAATGCGTCGGGCACAGTCGTTCCTTGGGAGGGCGCTCCTGAGGGCGTGCAGGTGACGTGGTGTGAGTACGGCGGCGCCCTGCTGGTGGATGGCCTGTTCGTCAAGCCTTCGGTGTCGGGGGAGCTCGTGAGTTCGGGCAGTGGTCTGGCAGGTGTCGTCGTGAACCTTTCGGGGGCGTGGTCGCCGATCAAAATGTCAGTTGATCGGCGCCTTGTCATCGATGATGTGTCCCATAAACTATGTCATCTCTTGGGGTCGGCAGCCGTCGAATTGGTCCAGACGGACTCGACCCTGTTGAGCATGGAATGGCTTGCTGCCGTGATAGATGAGAATGTCAACATTGCCGATATCGTAGCCGCCGAGTGTGTTCGGCAAGGGCGGCGCTTCGATTATCGAGGCTGCGAGTTTGAAACTCGGTGGACAGGATGTTGTCCCATGGACGTCGACTTATTCTGTGCCGTGGGAATTCCCATGTCCGGTAGCAGCGGCAGATGGTCACGGGTGGATGGGGTGCCGGACGACTCAGTGGTCCTCTGGCGGCTCATGGCGCATGACCGGCAGGATCAGTTGGTAGCACTCGCGGAATTCTGGCCAGCGCTCACGACTGCGGGCCGCAGTCGGGTGGCGATGCCCTCTGATCAGTTCTCTATGGCGCTCCATGAGCCCGGCCGGAGGCGTTGGAGTGCTGGCCCGGCCGCTGCCAGGCCCCCGGTTGGAGGGCAGTCGGTGACGGTAGCCGCGTTGGTGACAGCAGCGGACCGGCGGGCCAGGTCGGTTGCCGAGGTGGCAGCAGATTGGTTGCGGGGTGGTAGCAATGTCCCTCAAGCCGTGCTTGACCTGGCGCTTGCCGTTGAGTCCGATCGGTTGTTCCTTAGGGGAACCGAGGAAGGGCGAATTCTTCGGGGGTGGCCGGAGCCGGGTGAGGTGCTCACCCCTGGTTATCTGGCAAAGGTCAGCTCCACACTCGGTGTCCCTGTCAGCAAGGTTGCCGATGCCATGGCAGCGTATGGACTCGAAGTCGACCTCGCGGGTCTCCCCGACCTGCCGTCGGGGGACGTGGCCGAGATGCTCAGCCATCGCCTTGACGGGTTGGGGCCGTGGCTGAGTAGATCGGACACTGTTCCTGTCGCACACGTGTTGCGTGTCGCGAACGTGACGGGAACTCGAATTGCCGAGGTGCTCGGAACATTTACTCGGCTCGGGTTCCTGGTCCCATCAATGCCGCAAGGCGCTATGGTGGACGATCTTATTCTCTTTGATGGCGCGCGCGGTGTTGAGTCCCCTGCAGGTGTTGAATACGAGTATGCATTTGGCCTTCTGGGGTCCGAAGGAATCACCTTGGAAGAGCTGGTCGATCGTTATCGGGCATACGGCTCGCCGATGTTCCTGCCGGGCGCGGCGACTCGTCTCGATTGGGAGGTCTTCCAGCCTGCCGGTGCTCTGAGCTGGGATGGTTTGGTCATGGGTGACACGGTTCCCTTTGCCAGGTTGATCACGGCGGCACGCCGTCTCCACCGGAGTCCGGAGGAGTTGGCCCGTCATCTGAAGTCCCGTGGAATCGCAGTGTCCTGTGATGGCTTGCCTCGGGAGCTGACGCATCGGCAAGCCTCGGAGATTGTCGGGGAGTGGTTGGATTCGATCGGCAGGGGCCAGTGGTTGGCGACTCTCCTGGAGGTCTCCCAGCGAACCGGTCACTCGATCACGCAGATCGTCGAGTGGTACCGAGAGTGGGGCATCGATGTGCCCGACCCTGCTGAGCTGATCCGCGACGCCCTCGCCCGGGTGCCCATGGCCGACCCGTCCTGAGCACCGAATCCACCCGTGAACAGGGCTGCTGCAACGTGCCTCCTTGTTCTACAGTTCTGTAGAACATTACGCACGGCGATCGGGGACGAGCATGGACAGGCCGCTTCGGCTGCCGCAGCAGGATCGGGCGGACTTCGAGACGGAGCTCGGGCGGGCGCTCTCGGCGCCGGAGGTGCGGGCGGCGTTGCGGGCGAGTGGGGAGGAGGCCCGGGGGGTGGAGCGGTTGCGGCGGACGGCGCGGGAGAACGCGGAGTTCGTGCTGGCCGCGGCGGCGCCGGAGTACGAGCGGTATGCGGCGTTGCGGGCGGATGCCGACGCGGTGGCGCGGCTGCCGGTGGATGTGCCGGCCAGGGAGCGGGCGTCGGGGTGGTGGGGTGTGCTGGGGGTGGTGGTGCCGATCATCGCGGTGGGGGCGGCGGTGGTCTTCCTGCTGCTGGGTTCCGTGCTGGGGCTGGTCGAGGACATGGAGGTGCTGGCGCACGCGCTGGTGGACGCCGGGTGGGTGTCGGCCGGGGCGGGGGCGGTGAGCCTGCTGGTGGGCGGGCTGGGGCTGCTGGGGGCGGCCCGGTCGAGGGGGCCGGAGGCCGGGGAGGCGGCGGACGGGCCGGGGGAGCTGGTGCTGGCGCGGGACGCCTGGCGGTCGGCGCTGGCGGAGCGCGGGCTGCTGCCGTACCTGGTGGCGCAGGCCGGTGCGGCGCCGGGTCAGCGGCGCTGATCGAGTCTCGCCGAGCGGGCGGCGTCGACGAGGAGGTGGGCGGCGTCCGGGGGGATGGCCAGGCGGCGGGCGATCCAGGGGGCGGGGCGGCCGGCCCGGGCGAGCATCCAGGCGGAGTACAGGTGGCCGAGCTGGGGGGCGTTCTCGGCGAGCAGGAGCGGGCGGACGGCCTCCATCGGGAAGCCTTCGAGGGCGCGGGCGCTGTACTCGCGCCCGTTGGGGCCGGGTGGGGGCAGTGGGAGCGGGCGGCGGAGGTCGATCCAGCGGCTGAGCAGGACCGCGCCGACCACCAGGAGGCCGGTGCCGGAGGCGCCGATCAGGATGCCGCCGATGACGGGGCGGTCGTCCTCCTCGGCCATGCCGAGGGCGATCTCCTCCAGGACGAGCAGGCCGAGCACGGTGAGCAGCACCGCGGCTTCGGCGGGGCGCGGGTGGGTCCGGGGCGTCGTCATGCGGAACCTCCTCCTCGGCGGGGCGGCCGGGGGTTTCGGGCGGGCGCGGCGATTCACCTTCCGTACAACGGGCGGTGGGCGGCCCGGGGCACGCGTCACGGTTCAGGCGGTGAAATCGCGGATCGGAATTGACGGACCGTCAAGAAGCTGATGTGCGCGGCTGGTTGGCCGAACGGGAGGGTCGGCGGGGTGAGCCGTCCGGCGGAGGTTCCGACCGCACCTCCTTCCGGTCGGGCGCACCTGGGCGGTGCGTGCGTCGACGGGGCGAGGGGCCCGACCATGGGTGGGCTTCGGGTCAGCATAGCCTGGGCATGCCAACTTCGACAGGCTTGTCGAAGTTGCGGAATCCGGGCTTGCGGTGGCGTGCCGGGAGGTGTCCGACCGGCTACTTTGAGTACGGAGCTCCGCTTCCACGGCCGGGTTCCTAGGTCGGGTTCCACGGCCGGGTTCCTCGGCCGGGCTCCTGGGCCGGGTTCCACGGCGGTAGGGGAGGTCGGGGCCGATGGGGCTCACCAGCCACAAGCTGCTGGCGCTCATGGTGCTGCTCGCGCTGTTCACGGTGCTCGGCACGCTGTGGGTCTGGCCCCGGCTGGCCGTCCGGAGCTGGCCCGCGATGTTCCTGCGGCTCGGCACCATCGCCGTCACCCAGCTGGCCCTGCTGGCCACGCTGGGGCTCGCCGTCAACGACTACTTCGTGTTCTACAGCAGCTGGTCCGACCTGCTGGGGCGCGAGCACGGCACGGGGGTGATCCGGGCGGCGGGCGGCGGAACCGGTACGGTCGCGGCCGGCGTGCAGGTGCTCGGCCCGGCGGAGATCACCGGCGCGGAGGGGGTCGGCCGCGATCCGGCCCGGATCGGGCGGCTCGACCGGGTGCGGCTGCCCGGGGCGACCACCGGGCTGAGCTCCGACGGCTACGTCTACCTGCCGCCGCAGTACTTCCAACCCGGCGGCGGGGCACGGCACTTCCCGGCCGTACTGGTGCTGACCGGCTTCCCCGGCGACGCCGCCAACCTGGTCACCAAGCTGCGCTACCCGGCGGTCGAACTCGACCTGCTGCGCAAGGGGTCGATGCAGCCGACCGTCCTGGTGCTGATGCGGCCCTCGCCGACCATGCCCCGGGACAGCGAGTGCGAGGACATCCCGAACGGGCCGCAGGCGCAGCGCTACTTCACCACCGACGTGCCCGCCGACCTGCGGGCCTCCTACCGGGTGCTGGACGGCACCGGAAGCCTGGGGATCGTCGGCGACTCGACCGGCGGCTACTGCGCGGTCAAGCTCGGCATGGAGCACCCGCAGACCTTCCCGGCCGCCGTCTCGCTCTCCGGCTACTTCAGGGCGGCGGAGGACGTCACGACGGGCGACCTCTTCGCAGGCGACCCGCGGCGCCGCGCCGAGGCGGACCTCGACTGGCGCCTGGCCCACCTGCCGATGCCGCCCCTGGCGGTGCTGCTCGCGGACAGCAAGGAGGACGGCAGCACCTACGCCGACTCCAGCGCCTTCGCGGCGGCGGCCCGTCCGCCGCTGGTGGTCGACCAGGAGACGGTCGACACCGGCGGCCACAACTTCACCACCTGGGGCCGGCTCATCCCGCCCGCCCTCGGCTGGCTGAGCGCCCACCTGCGCGCCCCGGATTAGCGCAAGTGGGCGCTAACAGAAGGTCAATGACGATCTGTCAGCGAGCCAGCAGGGGGAGCGGTGCACCGGTGCGGGCCGGGAGTTCGAGGCGGGTGAGAAGGGCCGAGGGCGAGACCTCGACCACCCGGCAGCCGGCCCGGTGGCGGCAGTGGCGGGCGACCGAGCCGTGCCGCAGGCGGTCCAGGCGGCGGCGGGTGGCGGCGCCGAGGACGAGCAGGTCCGCCGGGCCGGTGACGGCGCCGACCAGGGCGGGCCCGGGCTCGGCGTTGACCACCAGCGGGCGGATGACCAGGTCGGACGGGTAGCCGCCGTAGGCCTGGTCGAAGGCGACGTCGAGGCGCCGCCGGGCGGCGTGCTCCAGTTCGGAGAGCGGGCGCAGGCCGTCCCGCTCGTTGGCGGCCCAGGCGGCCACGGGCACCAGCACCGCCTGGTGCCGGGCCGCCTCGCCGACGGCGTGGTAGAGGGCGGCCAGACTGCTCAGTGATCCGCTCAGGCCGACGATCACTCGGGTGGTCCCGGTCATGGCCGTTCGCCTCCGTCTCTCCGGCGGCTCTCTCCATCGGGCTCCGCCGGTTCGGCACTCCTTGCTTCGGATGTCTCCAGTGAACCCCGGAACGGAGCCGTCCGTACCGCCGCTGATACCACCATGACGCGGGTCGCCCGCATTTTGACAGCGCTCTGACGGGTCGGTCCGGATCTCCCGGTCGTTCGCTCAGCCCAGCCCCGGGACGAACTGGACCAGCAGGTCGATGGCCTTGATGCCGAGGAACGGCAGCACCAGCCCGCCCAGTCCGTACACCCGCAGGTTGCGCCGGAGCAGGTCGGTCGCGGAGGCGGGCTGGTAGCGCACGCCGCGCAGGGCGAGCGGGATCAGGGCGACGATGATCAGCGCGTTGAAGATGATCGCGGAGGCGATCGCCGAGGTGGGGCTGTGCAGCTCCATGATGTTGAGGTGGTGCAGCCCGGGGTAGGCGTTCGCGAACATCGCGGGGATGATCGCGAAGAACTTGGCCACGTCGTTGGTGATCGAGAAGGTGGTCAACGCGCCTCGTGTGATGAGGAGTTGCTTGCCCACCCGGACGATCTCGATCAGCTTCGCCGGGTTGGAGTCGAGGTCGACCATGTTGCCGGCCTCCTTGGCGGCCGGGGTGCCGGAGTTCATCGCGACGCCGACGTCCGCCTGGGCGAGGGCGGGGGCGTCGTTGGTGCCGTCGCCGGTCATCGCGACCATGTTCCCGGCGGCCTGTTCGCGCCGCAGGTGGGCGAGCTTGTCCTCCGGGGTGGCCTCGGCGAGGACGTCGTCCACCCCGGCCTCGGCGGCGATGGCGCGCGCGGTCAGCGGGTTGTCCCCGGTGACCATGACGGTACGGATGCCCATCCGCCGCAGCTCGGCGAAGCGTTCGGCGATGCCCTCCTTCACCACGTCCTTGAGCTCGACGACGCCCAACGCCCGTGCGCCGTGCCGGTCGTGGACGGCGACCAGCAGCGGGGTGCCGCCGGCCCCGGCGATCCGGTCCACCAGCGGCTCGGCCTCCGCCGGCAGCCGCCCGCCGGAGTCCGCCACCCAGCGGGCGACGGCGCTCGCCGCGCCCTTGCGGACCAGGCAGGTGGTGCCGTCCGGCCAGGTGAGGTCGACGCCGCTCATCCGGCTGTGGGCGGTGAACGGTACGGGCTGCTGCTCGCCGAGTTCGCCGGGGGAGCGCGGCGGCACCCAGTACTGACGGTTCGTCAGCTCGACCAGTGACCGCCCCTCCGGCGTCTCGTCCGCGACGGAGGCCAACTGGGCGGCCTCGGCGAGCTGTTCGGTGGTCGCGCCGGGCAGCGGGTGCAGGGCGACGGCCCGGCGGTTGCCGTGGGTGATGGTGCCGGTCTTGTCGAGCAGCAGCACGTCCACGTCTCCGGCGGCCTCCACCGCCCGGCCGGAGAGGGCGATCACGTTGCGCTGCACCAGCCGGTCCATCCCGGCGATGCCGATCGCGGAGAGCAGGGCGCCGATCGTGGTCGGGATGAGCGCGACCATCAACGCGACCAGCACGATGGTGGTTTGCGGCGCGTGCGCGTAGACGGCCATCGGCTGGAGCGAGACCACCGAGAGCAGGAAGACGATGGTCAGCGAGGCCAGCAGGATGTTGAGCGCGATCTCGTTCGGCGTCTTCTGCCGGTCGGCGCCCTCGACCAGGGCGATCATCCGGTCCACGAAGCTCTGCCCGGGGCGGGAGGTGACCCGGACGACCAGGTGGTCGGAGAGCACCATGGTGCCGCCGGTGACGCCGGTGCGGTCGCCGCCGGACTCGCGGATGACGGGTGCCGACTCCCCGGTGATCGCCGACTCGTCGACCGTGGCGACGCCCTCGACCACCTCGCCGTCCCGCGGGACCACCTCGCCGGCCGGGACGAGGACGATGTCGTGCACCATCAACTGCTCGGCGGGGATGACCTCGTGGCGGTGGTCACGGGTGCCGACCCGCCAGTGCAGCAGCCGCCGGGCGGTGGTGGCGGACTGGGCGCGGCGCAGGGACTCGGCCTGCGCCTTGCCCCGGCTCTCCGCGACGGCCTCGGCGAGGTTGGCGAACAGCACGGTCAGCCAGAGCCAGAAGGAGATCACCCAGGCGAAGACGCCCGGGTGGAGGACGGCGCTGAGCGTGGTGAGCGCGGAGCCGGTCTCCACCACCAGCATCACCGGGTTGCGCATCATGGTGCGCGGGTGGAGCTTGCGGACGGCGGCGGGCAGCGCCTCGGCCAGCTGGCGGCGGGTGATCAGCCGGCGGCGGCCGCCCGGCGAGGTGGGCCGGTGGCTCGGCGGCGGCTCGGGCGCGGGGGCCGCGGTGCGCTCCGGGCGGCGGAACCAGTTCTGCTGGTCGGGCGTGTGGTCCGGGGTGGTGAGGGCCGAACGGCGCATCGTCTCGGGGGACCTTCCGGGCCGCCCCGGTTCGTCGGGGGCGGCGGGTTCGGTGGGGCTGCGGGGACGGCGGACAGCCCACCACCGGAGAACCGGGGGACATGCCGCTCTTGACACAGGATTGGCGCCGCGGCGCCCGTCCTTGACGGACCTCTGACACCGCCGCCGACCGGCCGCCGGACCGCTGTCAGGAAGGCGTCAAGGACGGGCCCCGGGCCGTACGCCCTGCGTCAAGGGCGGGTGCGGTCGGTGTGCGGAGGGTCTCCACTGGAGGGGTGCGGCCGCCCGGGCCGCCGTCTGGAGGGACCCCGCCATGACCACTGTCACCGCCGTCATCGACGTCGACGAACCGCTGGAGCGGACGGTCCGCCTCGTGCCCGCCGCCTGGCGCCGGGACCGCCCCGAGCCGCCGGAACCGTCCCCGGCGGCCGACCGGGACCGCACCCGCCCGGCGAACTGCCGCTTCGCGATGCACTACGAGGACTGACACCCGTCGAGGCGTCCCGCCGCCCACGCGCCCACCCGGAGGAGTAGCCGCCATGACCCAGCTCATCGCCCCGCCCGTGCCCGCCACCCCTGGCGCCACCCCCGGCAGCACCTCCGCCGACGTGCTCGGCGGCCCCTGGCCGGCCTCGGCGCGGCCCGGCCGGGGAGCCGATCTGCTGATCGGCGGAGTGGGGCTGGCCGAGGCCGCCGAACGGTTCGGCACCCCGCTGTACGTGCTGGACGAGGCCGAGGCCCGGGGGCGGGCCCGGGCGTACCGGCGGGCGCTGCCGCACGCCGAGGTGCTGTACGCGGCCAAGGCCTTCCTCTGCAGCGCGATGGCCGACTGGATGGACCAGGAGGGGCTGGGCCTGGACGTCTGCTCGTCGGGCGAGCTGTGGCTGGCGGTCTCGGCGGGCTTCCCGGCGCAGCGGATCCTGCTGCACGGCAACGCCAAGTCCCCGGAGGAACTGCGGCTGGCGCGGCGGCTGCGGGTCGGGCGGATCGTCATCGACGGCCCGGCGGAGATCGCGCGGCTGGCCGCCCTGGTGGCCGCCGACACGCCGCAGAAGGTGCTGGTCCGGATCGTCCCGGGGATCGCCGCCGGGCACCACGCGGCGGTACGGACCGGGGTCGGCGGGCAGAAGTTCGGCTTCCCGGTCGAGGGCGGCGACGCGGCGGACGCGATCGCCCGGGTGCTCGACCAGCCGGGGCTCGAACTGGCGGGCCTGCACTGCCACCTGGGCTCGCAGATCACCTCGGTCGAGCCGTACCTGGAGGCGGTGGACGCGGTGGTGCGGCTGCTCGCCGAGACCCGGGACCGGCACGGCGTCGAACTGCCCGAACTGGACCTCGGCGGCGGCCACGGCATCAGGTACCTGCCCGGCGACGAGGAGCTGGACCTCGCCGAGTTCGCCGTCCGGGTGACCGACCGGCTGGCGGTGCGCTGCGCCGAGGCCGACCTGGACGTGCCCCGGCTGGTCGTCGAACCCGGCCGCGCGATCGCCGGACCGTCCGCCGTGGCGGTCTACCGGGTGCTGTCCGTCAAGCACACGGCGGACGGCCGCTGCTTCGTCGCGGTGGACGGCGGCATGAGCGACAACCCGCGCCCGGCCCTGTACGGATCGCCGTACACGGTGCGGCTGGTCGGCCGCCGCTCGGAGGCGGGGGAGACGCGGGTCGACGTGGTCGGCCGCCACTGCGAGGCCGGGGACGTGCTCGTCCGGGACGCCGCACTGCCCGCCGACCTGCGCCCCGGCGACCTGCTGGCGATGCCGGCGGCCGGCGCCTACCAGCTGTCCATGGCGTCCGGCTACAACCTGGTCGGCCGCCCGGCCGTCGTCGCGGTGAAGGACGGCCGGGCCCGCCTGCTGATCCGGCGCGAGACGGTCGAGGAC
>NZ_JBHVET010000176.1:0-12583 GCF_042802135.1 Kitasatospora sp. NPDC057512 | reverse complement strand
CGTCAGTACTGCGCGATGTCCACGTTCTCCAGGACGCCGACCGCGTCCGGCACCAGGATCGCGGCGGAGTAGTAGGCGCTCACCAGGTAGGAAATGATGGCCTTGTCGTCGATTCCCATGAACCGCACCGAAAGGCTCGGCTGGTATTCGTCCGGAATTCCGGTCTGGTGCAGACCGATGACGCCCTGGTTGTCCTCGCCGATTCGCATCGCGAGGATCGAGCTGGTGCTCCCGACGATCGGGATCTTGTTGCACGGGAAGACCGGGACGCCGCGCCAGGACTGGATCTGCTTGCCGTCGACCTCGACCGTGCCCGGGTAGAGGCCGCGCTTGTTGAGCTCCCGGCCGAAGGCGGCGATGGCCCTGGGGTGGGCCAGGAACAGCTTGGTGCCGCGGCGGCGGCTGAGCAGCTCGTCCATGTCGTCCGGGGTGGGCGGGCCGGAGTGGGTCTGGAAGCGCTGGTCGTACGCGGCGTTGCCGAGCAGACCGAAGTCGGGGTTGTTGACGAGCTCGTGCTCCTGGCGCTCGCGCAGGGCCTCGATGGTCAGCCGCAGCTGGTGCTCGGTCTGGTTCATCGGCTGGTTGTAGAGGTCCGCGACGCGGGTGTGGATCTTGAGGATGGTCTGCGCGACGCTCAGCTCGTACTCGCGCGGCTTGAGCTCGTAGTCCACGAAGGCGCCGGGCAGCTCGTACTCGCCCTGGTGGCCGGCGGAGAGGTCGATCGCGGCCTCGCCGTGCTTGTTCTGCGCCTGCTGGAAGCCGTTCAGGTACTCGATGATCTGGAGCTGGAGCGCCTCGGAGCGGTCGTGCAGCTCCTGGAAGGCGGGCCAGGACAGCGTCATCACGGTGCCGGCCGTCGCCGCGCGGACGGTGTACGGCCAGGAGCCGCCGTCCTGCCGGACCGCCTCGTCGCCGAGGTGGTCGCCGTCGGCGAGGGTGCCGACCACCGTCTCCTCGCCGTACTTGCCGGTGCCCAGCCGGTCGAGCTTGCCGTGCGCGATCAGGAACACCTCGGTGATCGGGGCCCCGGCCTGGACCAGCACCTCACCCGCGGCGAACTCCCGCTGCACGAAGCGCGAGGCCAGCTCCTCCAGCACGGCCTCGTCCTGGAACCCGCGCAGCACCGGCACCTCGGCCAGCGTGGGCGGGACGATCCGCACCTCGGCACCGGTCTTGACGAAACCCACCCGGCCGCGGCCGACCGAGTGGCGCAGGCGGCGGTTCACCCGGTAGGTGCCGCCGGACACCTGCACCCAGGGCAGCTTCCTGAGCAGCCAGCGCGGGCTGATGCCCTGCATCTGCGGCGCGGACTTGGTGGTCGTCGCGAGGTTCCGCGCGCCGGCCGTGCTCAGACTCTGCTGCTGCCGGACCCCCGACTGCGCACTGGGCGCGGGAATTCCGGCATTGGTTTCGGTCGACATGGGGGAGCCCTTCGCATATCCCGATGAAGTGTCGCCTTGCACATGCGTGTTGCAGCTTCATGGTGGGCCCTGTCGAGGGTGCCCCGCAATCACTCGTTCGAGTGGTTCGGAATGCCTAAACAAATAGTACGAATAGATCACCCGATCGATATCTGTTCGACCGTCAATTCGAACAAATGGGAGCGCGGCGCCCCATCCTCCCCCATCCCCGCCCCGAACCGCGCCACCCCGCGCCATGGTCCACAGGCGGCACCCCCGCCGTCCGGGCTGTTCGAACAGGCCGCTAGGGTGCCCTGACCCTTCGTCAACTCTCGTCCCGGGAGGGTCACATGAGTACACCCGTACGTGTCTGGCTGAACCGCACCTACGCCGAGAATGTCTTCTTCATCGAACAACTGCGCGCCGCCCCACGCCCCGTGGTGGTCCACGCGACCCACGGCGACCCGGACTCCCCCGTGCTCGCCGCCGCCGACCACGGCAGCGCCGAGCCGGCCGACCTGCCGGCGGACGGCTACGTCGGCTACGCGCTCGACTACTGCGCCCGGCACGCCGTCGACGTCTTCGTCCCGCAGCTGCACCAGCTCGCCATCGCCCTCGCCCGGCCGGAGTTCGAGGCGATCGGCACCGCGCTGCTCTGCCCGCCGGCCACCGCGATAGCGGCCTTCACCAGCAAGGCCGACGGCTACGCGGTGATCGCCGGGGCCGGCCTGCCCACCCCGCCCTGGTGGCGGGTGCGCACCCCCGGCGAGCTGTGGGACGCCGTCGAGCGGATCGAGGGCGCCGGGCACACCGCCTGCCTCAAGCCCACCGCCGGTGCGGGCGGCGCGGGCTTCCGGGTGCTCACCCGGGAGCCGTACGGCGCGCGGCGGCTGACCGGCTGGGACCACCGGGTGCAGGTCGAGCAGGTGGCCGCGGCACTGGCCGAGGGCGGCCCGGACGGGGAGCCGGTGGACCTGCTGGTGATGCCGTACCTGGACGGACCGGAGGTCTCGGTGGACTGCCTCGCCGACCGGGACGGCGGCCCGCTCACCGCGGTCGGGCGCACCAAGGAGGGCCGTCGCCGCGGCTTCACCACCGAGGAGTGCTACCTGGACCCGGTCCGGCGGCTGGTCCGGGCGACCGGCATGGCCTACCTGTCCAACGTGCAGTTCCGCCGCTTCGACGGCCGGCCGGTGGTCATCGACGTCAACACCCGCCCCGCCGCCGGGCTCCACCAGCTGCGGCTGTGCGGCCTCAACCTGCCGTGGGACGCGGTGCGGCTGGCGCTCGGGGAGCGGCCGGAGTGCCCGGGGGCGGAACCGGACGTGCACGGCATCGAGTACACGCTGGTGTCCGGCATCCGGCCGGTGCTGCAGCGCCGGGCGCCGGGACGGGTGTCACTGGTCCGGGCACTGCACCGGTGAACGGCCGAGCCCCCGCCGCTACAACGGGCCGTTCCAGTCGAGGGTCGGCTCCAGCACGCCCTCCAGCGTGAGCAGCCAGCGCTTCACCTCGATCCCGACCCGGCCGCCGCCGAAGCCGCCGATCCCGTCCGCCGCCACCACCCGGTGGCAGGGCACCAGCAGGGGGACGGGGTTGGCGGCCATCATCTGCCCGACCGTGCGGGCGGCCAGGCCGGGCTCCGTCACGTCCTCGAACACCCCGCTGCGGGCGGCCAGTTCGCCGTAGGTGATGGTCCGGCCGTACGGCACCTCGCGCCAGAGCGCCTGCAGCACCGCGCGGTGCGGGCCGGAGCTCAGGCTCCAGTCGATCGGCAGGCCCAGGTCGCGGGTGCGGCCCGCCAGGTAGGCGCCGATCCGCTCGGTGACGGCGGCGATCTTCGACTCGTCGGTGCACGGCGGCGCCTCGCCCTCGCGCGGCCCCCGGTAACCGGCCGACACCACACCGAGCGGGGTCACCGCGATGTGCATCGGCCCGCTGGGCAGCGGCGTGGGCACGGTCAGCCAGGACATCGACCAGGACTGCGGCACGTTCGGGCCCCCACCCTCCGCCGAACCGGCCGCCGGCCACCCCGGCGTCCGGGGGGCGTCCCCGCCCCGCGCGCCATCGTACGGCGGGCGGCCGACAGGCCACGGCGGGCGATCCACGGGCTCGGGCGGGCGGGCGGCGGGCCAGGGGGGACGGCCTGCGGGCCGCGGCAGGCGGTCGGCGGGCCAGGGCGGACGGCCTGCGGGCTCGGGCGGACGGCCCGGGTGCGGACGGTCCGCGGCCCGGGCCCGGGCGGCTCCGGTCAGAACTGCCCCTTCAGTCCGCGCGCGTTCGACGCGCACCAGTGCACCAGCTCGGCGCGGTCCGGGGCGCGGCCCTCGCACAGCACGGCGAGCTGTTCCTCGTTGATCCGGTTCGGTCCCGGGATCTCCAGCAGGTACGCCAGGTCCGCCAGTACGGTGGCGAGCCGCTCCGCGTCCGCGTGGTCCAGGGTGACCGCGGACCCGTGATGGCTGATGGTGAGCGAGCCGGGCATGATCGACCTCCTCCGTCACCCCCGTCCTCCACCGTACGACCGGGTCGGCCGCCCCGCCCGCCGCGGAGGCGTACGTGCGCGGGTGGGGCAGCCGGTCGCGCTCCGGGGCCGGCCGGGCGCGGTGCGCGGTGGGCCGGGGGTGCGCCCCGGAGCCGTCCGAGGGGTTGGTCAGCTGTCCGGGCCCTCCTCCCAGCGACGGTCGCGTACCGCCGGTACGGCCAACACTACGGCCCCGGCAGCCAGTTGCCAGACCGCTCCGAGCAGCAGCACGGTGTCCGCGCCGAACCGGCCCGCCAGCGGACCGGCCGCCGCGAGCCCGAGCGGACCGAGGGCGAAGGAGCCCAGCACGCCGAAGGCCGTCACCCGGCCGAGCAGTTCCACCGGCACCCACTTCTGGGTGGTGGTGCTGTAGAGCGTCCCGCAGACCGCCGAGCCGACCCCGGCCACCAGCGCGCCGGCCGCCACCCAGGGCAGCCCCGCCCCGGCCGCGAGCGCCGCGGAGGGCAGCGCCCAGGCCGTCGCCGCCACGGACGCCACCGCGAGCGGGCGGGCGGGCGAGCGGCCGAGCATCAGCAGGCCGCCCAGCACCGCGCCGGCGCCGTAGACGCCCATCACCAGGCCCCAGGCGCGGGCGCCGCCGAGGTCCCGCTGCGCGAGCAGCGGGCCGAGCACCAGGAAGGGCGCCCAGACCAGCAGGTTGAACAGGCCCATCTGCACGGTGGTGACCCACAGCCACGGGCGGGAGGCGAACTCCGACCAGCCGGCCCGCAGGTCCCGGACCATCGACCCCTCGCCGGCCACCGCCCGCACCGGCGGCCGCAGCCTGGCCAGCGCGAAGGCGCCGACGCCGTACGTCACCGCGTCGGCCAGCAGCACCGCCGCCGGGCCCCAGGCGGCGGTGACCAGGCCGGCGGTGGCGGGGCCGACCACGGTGGACACCGAACGGGCCAGCCCCAGCAGGGCGTTGGCGTCCGCCACCAGTCCCGTACGGCGCACCAGGTCGGGCACGATCGCGCCGAAGGCCGGCATGAACAGCCCCTCGCCGATCCCCCAGACCGCCACCAGCGCGACCATCGCCCAGACCGGGGCGTGCCCGGCCGCCAGCAGCCCGGCGAACAGCGCCTGGACCACGCCGCGCAACAGGTCCGAGCCCAGCATCACCCGGCGGCTGCCGAGCCGGTCCGCGATCGCCCCGCCGGCCAGCAGCACCAGCACCACCGGGAGGATCCGGGCCGCCATCACCCACCCCAGGGCGGTGCCGCCACCGCCAGTGCCGCCGCCACCGCCGTCGAGCACCGCGAAGGCGACCGCGACCGGCGCCATCGAGGAGCCGATCAGGGAGGTCGCGTACCCCAGGAAGAACCACGTGAACTCGCGTTCGCCGAACACGGCGAGCCGGTCTCCCAGGCGCCTTCGGCGGGCCGGGATCCGTTCGGTCTGCACTGCCATGTGCAGAAAGTCTGCGCGTCGACGGAGGGCGGATTCAAGGGATTGCGGGAAAAAAGTTGAGCCTTTTGGAGTCAATTCGATGAGATCCCGATCCACCGCAGTAAATTCACGCCTTTATGGCTTTCCACCTGCTGTTTACCGCGACTGGCGCCTATGCTTCAGGTGTCCCGGAACAGTGATTTACTGCGACACTTGAATACTTCGGAAGAAGGCGATCGTGACAGCAACCGCGACAGCACTCCCGCCGGTCGAGTACGCCGTCGCCGTCGAGCGCTACCTGGCCGCCTCCGGGCTCGCCGACGGCTCCCGGCGGATCTACCGGATCGCACTGGACACCTGGGCCTGGGCGCTCGCCGACCGACCCGCCCCCACCGGCCCCGAACGGCGACGGGCCCGGCCGCCCGTCCTGCCGCTCGCCCTGCTCGACCACCCCGACGCCGCCGAGCGGCTCCGCGCCGCGGCCGCCCGGCGCGGCGCCGACACCGACCCGCGCACCCTCAACCGGGAGCTCTCCACCCTGCGCGCGGCCGTGGCCTGGTGGCGGGCCCGGGGCTGGCTCGACGGCGACCCGACCACCGGCCTGCTCCCCCGGCCACTGCCCGAACCCGCCACGGCCACCGGCCCGTTGAGCCCCGAGGAGCTGCGCGCCCTGTTCGCCCTCCGCGCGCCGCTGCGCGAGCAGACGCTCTGGCACCTGCTGCACGAGTCCGGCGCCGCGATCGAGACCGTCCTCGCCCTGGACACCGACCACCTCGACCCGCCCCGCCGCCGCACCCGCCCGGGCAGCACCCCGGTGCACTGGCAGTCCGGCACCGCCCGGCTGCTCCCCCTCCTGGTGGCCGGCCGCGCCACCGGCCCGCTCTTCCTCACCGACCGCCGCGCCCCCGCCGGCACCCCCGACCGCGACCGCTGCCCGTACACCGGCCACGCCCGCCTCTCCTACCGCCGCGCCGCCGAACTCTTCACGGCCCACACCCGGCCGCTCGGCCCGGGCTGGACGCTCCGCCGGCTGCGGTCGGGGCGGTAGCCCGGGCCGGTGGGGCGGGGGTGGCGGCGGCCCCGGGCGTTCCGCCCGGAGAGGCCGAACCGCGCCGTTACGCAGCCGATGGGCGGCCGTGACACGACCGGCCGAGGACCGCGACACGGCCCTCCTAGCGTCATCCACGACGCCACCGGCCGGACCCGTCGAACCGGGTGAAGCGGCCGGAGGGCGTCCGCGACGAGGACGCACGCGTCCGGCGCCGACGACGGACGTCCCGCGACACCGGCCCGCCGGGGCCCGCGAACCGCACCGCGGACCGCACCGCGGACCGGCGGCCACCACCTACCGACCGACGCACGATGGAGACACCCCGTATGAGCAGGAGCCGTACCCACCACTCCCCCGCCCGCCGCGTCCTGGCCGCCTGCGCCCTGACCGGCGCCGCGCTGCTGGCCACCGTCACCGGCGGGCAGGCCTGGGCCGACGGCGCGCCGAAGCCCGCCGTGCCCTCCGCCGCCCCGGCCGGCGACGCCGCGGTGCGGACCGCCCCGCCCGCGCCCGCCACGCCCTCCGCCGCCCCGAAGCCCGAGGCCTCGCCGGCCGGGGCCGCCCCGAAGGGCGCCGCCCCGGCACCCGCCGCCCCCGGTGGCGCCCAGCCGCAGGTCCGCGAGGTGCCCAAGGGCGCCGCGCAGGCCGGTGACGGCTCCACCGCCTCCGACGGTTCCGGCCTGATGCTCGCCGGTGGCGGCACCGTCGCGGCCGTCGGCGCCGCGGGCCTGGGCTTCGCCCTCCTGCGCCGCCGCTCCGGTGCGCGCGGCTGACACCGGTCCCGAGTCCGCCGGGCACCCCGGCGCCGCTTCCCCGTACCCGGCCAGTCGGGGAAGCGGCGCCGGGGCCGCCCCGGTGGCGGGGACCGACAGCCACCGACGCGCCCCGGGCCACCGGCGGGGACGCCGACGCGCCCCCCGGCCCGGCCCCGGCCCGCTGCGCCGTACCGCCTTCGGCACCGCGGGCCTGCTCTGCCTGGTGCTCGGCACCTCGCTCGCGCTGTCCGGCCGGGAGACCCCGGTGGTGCGGGTCGAGACCTCCGGGCACGGCACCGGCGCCGACACCCCGGCGGCGGCCCCGGGCACCCCGGCCACGACCGGCAGCGCGCCCACCGCACCCACCGCCCCGAAGCCGTACGCCGCATCGCCGCCGACCCGCCTGCTGGTGCCCTCCGTCGGGGTGGACGCACCGGTGACCGACCTCGGCCTCAACCCCGACGGCACGGTCGAGGTGCCACCGGCCGACCGGGGCGAGGAGGTCGGCTGGTACCGCAACGGCCCCACCCCCGGCGAGGCCGGCCCCGCCGTGCTCATCGGGCACTACGACACCGTGCACGGCCCGGCAGTCTTCAAGCAGCTGCCGAAACTGCGGCCCGGCGACCTGATCCGGATCCGGCGCGCGGACGGCGGCACCGTGGACTTCAAGGTCCGCGAGCTGCTCCAGGCCGACAAGAACCGCTTCCCGACCGAGCAGGTGTACGGCGACACGCCCGCGCCCGCGCTCCGGCTGATCACCTGCGGCGGCCGGATCGGCTCGGACGGCCACTGGACGGACAACATCATCGTGCTGGCGGACCTGGCCTGACGGTGCACGAACCGCCGTCGGGGAACCGCCGGCCACCGCCCGCACGACCTACCACCGGGGCGGTGACGGGAGGCGACGAGCCGGAACGTCGCCGTGGACGCAGGCAGAGCAGGCAGCAGGCAGCGCAGGCCCAGCAGGAGGACGAGCACCGACCGTGGCAGCAAACCCACCACCACCCCGCCGCCGGCCCGGCGCCGTCCCGGTGGCCGCGCTGGCCGGCCTGGTCGTCGTCCTCGCCCTCGCCGCCCTGGCCTTCGGCCGGGCCACCCCCGGCGACCTGCGCGACCAGGGCCCGGCCCGGGCCGTCACGCCGCCGCCGGTGTCCCGGCCGCTCTGGCCGGACCTGCCCACCTCGCCGCCGCCGGCCGCGGCCGCGACCGACGTCACCCAGGAGCCGCCGCAGCCCGTACCGGACCTGACCGTCCCCGGGCGTGACATCACCGCGGTCGACGTCCGCACCGTCCTCGCCAAGGACCCGAAGGTCGACCAGGAGGAGCGCCAGGCGCTCGGCTCCTGCGCCGGCTGCGAGGTCCGCGCCCCGGAGTTCCGCGACCTCACCGGCGACGGGCAGCCCGAGCTGATCACCGTCGTCACCACCCCCGGGCGGGTCGTGCTGCACGTCTACGCCCTCGCCGAGGACCGGCTGCTGCCCGTCCTCCAGGTGCGGGTCCAGCCGGCGTTCAACGCCTCGACCGTCGGCACCGACCTGTGGCTGATCGAGCCGACCAGCGTCGACGCCCGGACCACCAGCCACTACGCGTGGGACGGGAAGAGGCTCGCCCTGAAGGAACGCAAGGACGAGGGCGTCATACCGCTCCCGTCCACCGGCCCGTCCACCGGCCCGGACGCCGGCCGGCCGGCCACCGCCGTGCCCGACCCCGGACCGGCGCCACGGCCCGCCCCGTACGCGCCGAGGCAGACGGCCCCCGAGGCCGCCGTCCCGTCCCCGCGCGGCGCCCGGCCGTCCTCCATGCCCTCCGCCCCCTCCGTGCCCGTCGCGCCCTCCGTCCCCGCCGTGTTCCCGGAAGCGAAGCGATGACCCCCGCAGCCCCCGCCGCCACCCCCGCCCACCCGCACATCCTCCTGGTCGAGGACGACGAGGTGATCCGCGAGGCCACCCGGATGGCCCTGGAGCGCTACGGCTTCCCGGTCACCACCGCGGCCGACGGCCTGGAGGGCCTGGAGGCCTTCCACGCCGTCCGGCCCGACCTGCTCCTGCTGGACGTCATGCTGCCGCTGCTCGACGGGGTCGGCCTCTGCCGCCGGATCCGGGAGGAGAGCCAGCTGCCGATCCTGATGATGTCCGCCCGGACCGACCCGGTGGACGTGGTCTCCGGGCTGGAGGCCGGGGCGGACGACTACGTGGTCAAGCCCTTCGAGAGCGCCGTCCTGGTCGCCCGGATCCGTACGGTGCTGCGCCGCGTCCCGGTCGCCCCGGCGGCCGACACCCCGCCGCCGCCCCCGCCGCAGGCCTCCGTCCCGTCCTCTCCGCTCCCTCCGCCCCCGCAGTCCCCGCAGTCCCCGCAGTCCCCGCCCGCTCCTCCGTCCCCTCCCGCCCTTCCGTCCGTCCGCAGCTTCGACGGCCTCCAGGTGGACACCGACAGCATGGAGGTCCGGGTGGACGACCGCCTCGTCCCGCTCACCCCCACCGAACTGCGGCTGCTGCTGGAGTTCAGCGCCGCGCCCGGGATCGTGCTGGAGCGCTCCACCCTGCTCGAACGCGTCTGGGACTACGAGTGGGGCGCCGACACCCGGGTCGTGGACGTCCACGTGCAGCGGCTGCGCGCCAAGATCGGCTCCGGCCGGATCGAGACCGTCCGCGGCTTCGGCTACAAGCTGCGGCGCCCGGCATGACCCTGCGCCGCCAGATCGCCGCCGCCGTCGCCGCCATCGCCGTCCTGGTCGCGGTGGCCGTCGGCCTGCTGGTCCACCAGGCGATGATCCGCCAGCACGTCGACCAGGCCCGCTCCTCCTCGCTCGCCGCCCTCGACTCCGCGTTGAACGACTACGACCGCGGCGGCGGGAAGGCGGTCGGCCGGGGCGCCGTCCTGAACGACCCGGCGCTGCCCGACCGGCTGCGCGCCCTCGCCGACGGCGGCCGGCACGGCTCGCTGCTCGTCGCCGACGGCACCGGCGAGTCGATGTGGGCGGCCAACCCGGTGCCGGACGGGGTGGTGTCCGTCCGGGTGGACTTCACCCGGGACCGGCAGGCCATCGCCGACCTGGACCGGATCATCCTGCTCACCGTCGTCGCCGCCGTCTTCACCACCGTGCTGGCCGGCGTGCTCGTCGCCGACCGGATCAGCCGCCGGCTGCGCACCGCGGCCACCGCCGCCCGCGGCATCGCGGCCGGCGGGACGGACACCCGGATCGGCGAACTCGTCGACGGCAAGGACGAGGTCGCCGACCTCGCCGCCGCCGTCGACCTGATGTCCCGCACCCTGCACCGCCGGCTGGAGGACGAGCAGCGCTTCACCGCGGACGTCGCCCACGAACTGCGCACCCCGCTCACCGGCCTCGTCACCGCCGCCGAACTGCTGCCGCCCGGCCGCCCCACCCAACTCGTGCAGAACCGGGTCCAGGCACTGCGCGGCCTGGTCGAGGACCTGCTGGAGGTCTCCCGCCTGGACGCGGACGCCGAGTCCCCCGACCTCTCGGCCGTCCCGCTGGAGCGCGCGGCCCGCCGCACCGTCACCCTCACCGGCCTGGACGTCACCGTCGAGATCACCGCCGACCGGCAGGTCCGCACCGACCTGCGCCGGCTGGACCGCATCCTCGGCAACCTCATCCTCAACGCCCACCGCCACGGCACCGGCCCCGTCCACCTGCACGTCGACGGCCCGCGGATCACCGTCCGCGACCACGGCCCCGGCTACCCCGAGGACCTCCTCCGCCACGGCCCGCAGCGCTTCCGCACCAACGCCCCCGAACGCGGCCGCGGCCACGGCCTCGGCCTCACCATCGCCACCGGCCACGCCCGCGTCATCGGCGCCACCCTGACCTTCGCCAACCACCCCACCGGCGGCGCCCTCGCCACCCTCACCCTCCCCCAGGACTGACCCCGGCCGACGACGAAAGGGCCGGCCCGACATCCGTCGGACCGGCCCTTCCCGTTCTGCGCGGAGCCCCCTGTCGGGTTCGAACCGACGACCCCCGCTTTACAAGAGCGGTGCTCTGGCCAGCTGAGCTAAGGAGGCACGGTGGCCGTCCGCGATGGATCACGGCGGCACCGGGGGGCAGTCTACCGGGCCCGGGTGACGGGATGGGGGGATATCCGGGGGTTGGTGGGATGGGTGGGCGTGATGGAACCGATGCCGAAATCGGGTCGGGTGGGGGCTGACAAGCGGCGGACGCGCAGGTAGCGTCGCCGGGAGCCGGTTCGTGGCAGTGGTTCAGACCACTGGTGGGCCCGGCGGAGCAGAAACAGACCCCCTTTACTCGGATCGTCCGGCACGTTCCTGCCGGTGAAGGAGACGAACAACCATGGCTTCTGTCACGTACGACAAGGCGACCCGCGTGTACCCCGGGGCGGACAAGCCCTCGGTGGACGCACTGGAGCTGGAGATCGCGGACGGCGAGTTCCTCGTGCTGGTCGGCCCCTCGGGCTGCGGCAAGTCGACCAGCCTGCGCATGCTGGCCGGTCTGGAGGACGTCAACGCCGGTGCGATCCGGATCGGCGACCGCGACGTCACCCACCTGCCGCCGAAGGACCGGGACATCGCCATGGTGTTCCAGAACTACGCGCTGTACCCGCACATGACCGTCGCCGACAACATGGGCTTCGCGCTCAAGATCGCCGGCGTGAACAAGGCGGAGATCCGCACCAAGGTCGAGGAGGCCGCGAAGATCCTCGACCTCACCGCGCTGCTGGACCGCAAGCCGAAGGCGCTCTCCGGCGGTCAGCGCCAGCGCGTCGCGATGGGCCGCGCGATCGTCCGCCAGCCGCAGGTCTTCCTGATGGACGAGCCGCTGTCGAACCTGGACGCCAAGCTCCGCGTCTCGACCCGTACCCAGATCGCCGGCCTCCAGCGCCGCCTGGGCATCACCACGGTGTACGTCACCCACGACCAGACCGAGGCGCTCACCATGGGCGACCGGGTCGCGGTGCTCAAGGACGGTCTGCTCCAGCAGGTCGACACCCCGCGCAACATGTACGACAAGCCCGCGAACCTCTTCGTGGCCGGCTTCATCGGCTCGCCGGCCATGAACCTGGTCGAGGTGCCGCTGGTGGACGGCGGCGTGAAGTTCGGCGGCTCGGTCGTCAACATCTCCCGCGAGGACCTGGCCGGCGCCGGCACCGACAAGACGGTGACCGTCGGCGTCCGCCCCGAGCACTTCGAGATCGTCCCGGCGGGCGGCATCGAGGGCGTCGCGGTGACCGTGAACGTGGTCGAGGAGCTCGGCTCGGACGGCTTCGTCTACGGCACCACCCAGATCGGCGGCGAGGACCACGACCTGGTCGTCCGCGTGCCCGGCCGCCAGATCCCGGCCCGCGGCGAGACCGTCCACGTCGTGCCGATCGCCAACGAGACCCACGTCTTCTCCACCAGCTCCGGCCTGCGCCTGAGCAACTGACGCGACCCCGCGCGACACCCGCGCGAAGCGCGACCCCCGGAGCCCGTCGGACCCTCGTGG
>NZ_JBHVET010000175.1:0-12615 GCF_042802135.1 Kitasatospora sp. NPDC057512 | reverse complement strand
GCGCCCGGCCGCTCGGCCGGGCGCTGCACCGGGGGTTCGGGCTCCCGTGCGGGGTCGCCGGAGGCGGCCTCGTCCCGTTCGGGAGGACCGTCGTCGCTCTGCTCGTCACGCGGTTCGTCACCCAGGGCCCGGGCTGCCCGCCGCTCCAGCCCCGAACGCCCGGCCAGCAGGCGGATGGCGGTGCTGAAGCGTTCCGTCGGGCGCGCCTCGTTGAGTTCGTCCTGCCTGCGGAGCCACATCGGCACCAGATAGGCGGCCCAGGCCCCTACGATGACGGCGTAGATAAGGCCGCTACTGCTCACGATTCACACCGTACGGGCGCCGGGGAAGGCCTGGCAGCAATTTGGTGCGGCGTGTCGTGTGATCAAGCTGATTCTCCGACTATTTTGCCGCTATTTGTGCGGGTCCGGTGCCCCGACGATGCCATATCGATATTTCTTTCGAACATACATTCAATTACGTGTCCCGCGCCCGGAACTGAGCGCGCGCCAGCGCTCCAGCATCCCCTCCGGGACCTCCTCGTCGGTCAACGCGTAGACGAGGTGGTCGCGCCAGTCGCCGTCGATGTGGAGATAGCGCGGACGGATTCCCTCCGAGCGGAAGCCGAGCTTTTCCACCACCCGGCGGCTCGGGCCGTTCTCCGGGCGGATGCAGACCTCGATCCGGTGCAGTCCGAGCGTGCGGAAGCAGTAGTTCACCGAAAGGGCCACGGCGGTCGGGATGATGCCCCGGCCCGCCACCTCCTCGTCCACCCAGTACCCGATGTTCGCCGAGCACATCGATCCCCAGGTGATCCCGCCGACGGTCAACTGGCCGACCAGCTGGCCCTTGTGGACCACGACGAAGGGCAGCATCCGGCCGGCCGAAGCCTCGCCGCGCAGGAAGCGGACCATCTGCCGGTACGTCGGCCGGGCGCCGGCCGCCTGACCCGCCGGCCCGGGCGGCACGGTGGCCTCCCAGCGGCGCAGCCAGTCCCGGTTGCGGCGGCTCACCTCCTGCCACTCGCGCTGGTCGCGGGCCCGGATGGGGCGCAGCACGACCTCCCCCTCGTGGAGTTCTACCGGCCAGCCGGCGTTCAGTGCCCTCTCCTGGATGCTGGAGCCCCGGGTGCCGGGGCGTCGGTCCGGGGGTGGTCCCCGCCGCCGAGCTGGTCGACGGCGTGGGCGAGCAGCGGCTCCAGGACGGCCAGGCCGTCCTTGACGCCGCCGGTCGAGCCCGGCAGGTTGACGATCAGGGTACGTCCGGCGAGCCCGGCGAGCCCACGGGAGAGCGCCGAGGTCGGCACCTTCTCCCGGCCGTACGCACGGATGGCCTCGGCGATGCCGGGGACCTGGCGGTCGATCACCCGGGCGGTCATCTCGGGGGTGAGGTCCATCGGCGAGATGCCGGTGCCGCCGGTGGTCAGCACCACGTCGTAGCCGGCCGCGACGGCCTCGCGCAGCACGGCCTCCACCGGCTCGCCGTCCGGGACGACCCGGGGGCCGTCGGCGGTGAAGCCCATCGCGGTCAGGCCGGCCACCAGCAGCGGGCCGCCCCGGTCCTCGTAGACCCCGGCCGAGGCCCGGTTGGAGACGGTGACCGCCAGGGCCTTCACTCCGCCACCTCCGGGGCGAACCAGTCGCCGCTCTTGCCGCCGGTCTTGCTCAGCACCCGGACGGACTCGATCGTGGCGCCCTTGTCCACCGCCTTGACCATGTCGACGACGGTCAGCCCGGCCACCGCGACGGCGGTCAGCGCCTCCATCTCGACGCCGGTGCGGTCGGCGGTCTTCACGGTGGCGGTGATCTCGACCGCGTCGTCCGCGACGGCGAGGTCGACCTTGACGCCGGAGACCGCGATCGGGTGGCAGAGCGGGATCAGCTCCGGGGTCCTCTTGGCGCCCATGATCCCGGCGATCCGGGCCACCGCGAGGGCGTCGCCCTTGGGCACGCCCTCGCCGCGCAGCAGGTGGACCACCTGCGGGGAGACCCGCACCCGGCCGGCCGCCACGGCGGTGCGCGCGGTGGCGGCCTTCTCGGACACGTCGACCATCCGGGCCGCGCCCTGGTCGTCGACGTGGGTGAGGCGGTCGCCGGGGGGAGGTGTCGTCACGGGTAACTCCAGGGGCGCGCAGGTCGAATACCGCGCTACCGTACCGTTCCCCGGTCCTGGCGGCCGATCAGGCGTCCAGCAACACCACGTCCACCTCGCTGCCGGCCGGCAGTTCGGTGGTCTCCTCGGGGACGGTGATCAGGCAGTCGGCCCGGGCCAGCGCGCCCACCAGGTGCGAACCGGAGCCGCCCACCGGCTCGACCGTGCCGTCGGCCGCCGAGTAGCGGCCGCGCAGGAACTGCCGGCGGCCGGCCGGGGAACGCAGCGCGGACGGGCAGAGCGCGCGGACGACCGGGCGGTGCACGTCGGCGGCGCCGAGCATGGTGCGGATGACCGGGCGGACGAAGAGCTCGAAGGAGATGTAGGCGCTCACCGGGTTGCCGGGCAGGGCGAGCAGCGGCACCCCGGCCGCGCCGCCGATCCGGCCGAAGCCCTGCGGCTTGCCGGGCTGCATCCGCAGCCGCCGGAAGTCGACCCCGCCGTAGGACTCGAAGACCTCCTTGACCACGTCGTACGCGCCGACGCTGACCCCGCCGCTGGTGACGATCAGGTCGGCCCGACCGAGCTGGTCCTCCAGGACGGCGCGCAGCCGGTCGGCGTCGTCCGGGACGGCGCCGACCCGGAAGGCGATGGCGCCGGCGTCCTGGGCGGCCGCGGTGAGGGCGAAGCTGTTGGAGTCGGCGATCTGCCCGGGGCCGACCGGATCGCCGGGCTGGACCAGCTCGCTGCCGGTGGACAGCACCACGACCCTCGGGCGCGGGCGGACCTTCACGGTGGGCCGGCCGATCGCGGCGAGCAGGCCGAGCTGGGCGGGGCCGAGCCGGGTGCCGGCCTCCAGCACCCGGACGCCGGCCGCGACGTCGCTGCCGCGGCGGCGGATGTGCGCGCCCGCGGCGACCGGGCGCAGGACCCGGACCTCCTCGTCCGGGACCGGCGCGGTCATCGCGGCGGCGGCCACCCCGGTGCCGGTGCCGCCGTCGGTCCACTCGACCGGGGCGACGGCCTGGGCGCCGGGCGGCATCGGGGCACCGGTCATGATCCGGACGGCCTGGCCGGGGCCCACCCTGGGCAGCGCGTCGGCGCCGGCGGCGATGTCGCCGACCACCGAGAGCACCGACGGGTAGGTGTCGGTGGCGCCCTCGGTGTCGGCGGTGCGGACCGCGTAGCCGTCCATCGAGCTGTTGTCGAAGGGCGGCAGGTCGCCGGCGGCGACCACGTCCTCCTCGAGCCGGCAGCCCCGGGCGTCGAGCAGTTGGAGCTCGATCGCGGGCAGCGGGCCGACCGCGGCCAGCACGTCGGCGAGGTGCTCGTCCACCGTCCAGAGGCGGGGGGCCGCCGGGGCCGGGTCCGCTCCGGCGTCGCAGCAGGCGCTGGGCATGGTGCTGTGCTCGGTGGACCCGGTCATCGGCGGCTCGCTCTCTCGGTCGTGGTCCTGCGTCAGTCCTGCATCTCGGAGCCGACGAACTCCCGCAGCCAGGAGCGGAACTCCGGGCCCAGGTCCTCGCGTTCGGCGGCCAGACGGACGATAGCGCGCAGGTAGTCGGCGCGGTCGCCGGTGTCGTAGCGGCGGCCCTTGAAGAGCACGCCGTGCACCTGCCCGCCGTCCGCCGCCTCGCGGTTGGTCAGCTCGCGCAGGGCGTCGGTCAGCTGGATCTCGCCGCCGCGGCCGGGCGGGGTCTCCCGCAGCACGTCGAAGACCAGCGGGTCGAGGACGTAGCGGCCGATCACGGCGTAGCTCGACGGGGCCTCGCCGGGCTCGGGCTTCTCGACCAGGTCGGTCACCTGGAAGACGTCCTCGCCGAAGCCGTTCACCTTGACGGCGGCGCAGCCGTAGAGGTGGATCTGGGAGGGGTCGACCTCCATCAGGGCGACGACCGAGCCGCCGAGCTGCTGCTGCACCTCGATCATCCGGGAGAGCAGCGGGTCGCGCGGGTCGATCAGGTCGTCGCCGAGCAGGACGGCGAAGGGCTGGCCGGCGACGTGCTGCTCGGCGACCGAGACGGCGTGGCCGAGGCCCTTCGGGTCGCCCTGGCGGACGTAGTGCATGTTGGCCAGCTCGACGGACTCGCGGACCCGGGCCAGGCGCTGCTCGTCGCCCTTGCGGACCAGCAGCTCCTCCAGCTCGTAGGCGCGGTCGAAGTGGTCCTCCAGGGCGCGCTTGTTGCGCCCGGTGACCATCAGTATGTCGGACAGGCCCGCGGCGGAGGCCTCCTCGACGACGTACTGGATCGCCGGCTTGTCGACGACCGGGAGCATCTCCTTCGGGGTGGCCTTGGTCGCCGGAAGGAAGCGGGTGCCCAGTCCGGCCGCGGGCACCACGGCCTTGGTCACCGGAACTCGGGGGTTGGTCGTCGTCATGCGTTCACCTTACTCAGGCACGTTTTCGCCCGGCCGAGTACGGGCGGACGGCTAGGACAGCACGTCGCTGGGCCCGGCCGCAGTGGCAGTCGTATGGGTCGCGACCGGCTGGGCGAACGGGTCCCGGCCGACACAGGCCGACACACTACCCGCCTTTTCCGTACGGTCACGTTCGGCCTCCGTTCCGTGATCGGGCCTGCGAGCGGCCTGTTCGGAGCGGTCGGCGCGGGCCTGCCCGGGCTGCCGGGCCGAGAGCCGCCAGCAGTCGCCGCCGACCGCCCGGGCCGCGGCGAGCGCCGTGTCGGCGGCGCGCAGCAGGACGGCCGCGTGGGTGCCGTCCTCGGGCAGCACGGCGATGCCGGCGGCGGCGGTCAGGCCGTTGCCGGCGGCCGGGCGGGACTCGCGCGGGCCGGAGGACCAGTCCAGCAGCAGGTGCCGGCGGACCGACCAGACCAGCCGCTCGGCGACCTGTGCGGCGCCCTCGGCGCCGGTGTCCGGCAGCACCACGAGGAACTCCTCGCCGCCGTAGCGGCCGAGGGTGTCGGCCCGGCGGATCTCCATCGCGAGCCGCTGGGCGAGGTCGCGCAGCACCGCGCCCGCCCGGCCCCGGCCGTGCTCGGCGACGACCGCGTCGAAGCCGCTGATGGCCAGCGTCAGCACGGCGAGCGGGCGCGGGCCGTCGGCCTGTCCGGTGTGCTCGGCGCGGCGGGCCCGTTCGATCTCCCGGTCCAGGGTGAGCTGGAGGTGGCGGTAGTTCCACACGCCGGTGAGCGGGTCGCAGGAGGCGGTGCGCTCCAGGTCGGCGCAGCGCTCCTCCAGTTCGGCGATCCGCCCGCGCAGCCGCTGCGCCCCGGCGGCGGCCCCGGCCCGCTCCCGGCGGCCGCGCAGTCCGAGGGCGGTGGCGCCGGCCAGTGCGGGGACGCTGAGTGCGGCCAGGGCCTGGACCAGCAGCGGGGTGGTCAATGGGGGGTGCCCCTTCGCGTGTCAGGCTCTGCGCGTCGGCGGTGCGGAGGCCAGGAGGATCGGATGAACGAGGATCGGATGCCCAACGAGAAGAGCGGCCTGAGGACACGGCTGCTGTCCCGGCGGCGCGAACTGGCCGCCGAGGAGCGGGCGGCGGCGGCCGACGCGCTGGCCGGGCACGCCGGGGAGCTGGCCGCCCCCGGCGCCACGGTGGCCGCGTACGTCTCGGTGGGCGCCGAGCCCGGGACCCGGCCGCTGCTGGACGCCCTGCGGGCGCGCGGGGTGCGGGTGCTGCTGCCGGTGCTGCTGCCGGACAACGACCTGGACTGGGCCGCGTACGCGGGGCCGGACGCGCTGGCCCCGGCCGGGCGCGGACTGCTGGAGCCGGTCGGCCCGCGGCTCGGCCCGGAGGCGGTGGTGCGGGCCGCGGTGGTGCTGCTGCCGGGCCTGGCGGTGGACCGCTCCGGGCTGCGGCTGGGCCGGGGCGGCGGCAGCTACGACCGGGTGCTGGCCCGGCTGGCGCGGGCGGGCGCGCGGCCGGTGCTGGCGGTGCTGCTGTACGAGCACGAGCTGCTGGAGCGGGTGCCGGCCGAGCCGCACGACCGTCCGGTGGACCTGGCGGTGCTGCCCTCGGGGGTGCGCAGGCTCGGGTGAGGACGGCGGCGGCCCCGCTCCCTCGGGGGAACGGGGCCGCCGGTGTCCGGGCCGTACGGGCGTCAGCCGGTGGTGAGCACCAGCTTGTGCTTGGTGGCCTTCTCGACCGCGTCCGGCGTGTAGGCCCAGGTCAGCAGCTTGCCCTTGAGCCAGAGGTCGGTCTGGTCGTTGTAGTTGTCGTGGAAGGCGTGGCCGGAGGCGCCGCCGACGTTGACCCAGCGCGAGGAGTCGAGGTCGTTCAGGTCGACCACCATGCGCATCGACGGGATCCAGTCCACCTGGTAGCCGGCCGCCGCGTTCCAGCCGGCCGCGTCGACCGCCGCCGAGCCGCCGGAGAGCCGGTACGGGCCGCGGTTGAGCAGCTTGTGCACCGCGCCGGAGGCGATCGAGGAGTTGTCGGTGCCGAGGGTCTGCTCGCGCAGCTCCAGCTTGTGCAGGCGGCCCCAGCTCCAGGTGGAGACGTCCTTGCTGAGCAGCGAGGTCAGCTCCTGGCGGGCGTTCTTCATCGCCTCCTGGAGCAGGTTGTCCAGGCCCTTCTGCTCCTTGTGCTGGTCGTCGATGTACGTCCACCACGAGCTGTCGGGCTTCTCCAGCTGCTGGCGCACGACCTCGGTCCAGCGGTCGCCGCCGTCCGGCTGGGCCTTGCCCGGTTCGCGGGTGCCGCACTCGGTGACGATCTTGGTGGCGCTGTCCGGCTTGGTGGGGTCGTCCTGCTGGCGGACCAGCAGGCAGTTGTCCTTGGCCCGCAGGTCGGCCGGGAACTTCTGGCCGAAGGCGAGGATCAGCAGCTGGCGCCAGACGCCGTTGTAGTAGGCGGCGGCGGCCGAGTCGGCGTCCTGGTGGAAGTTCCAGTCCTTCAGCAGGTCCTGGGCCTCGCGCACGTACGGGTCGCTGACCGGCTGCTTGAGCAGCAGCGGGACCAGCGTCTTGGCCATCACGCTGGTGTTGTCCAGCTGGAGGGTCTGCATGTCGTCCGGCGAGATCTTGCCGTTGTTCTTGAGCAGGCCCTCGATCTGGTCGGTGATCTCCTTGGCGCGGGTGCCGTACTCCCAGTCCTTGGTGAGGTTGTACTTGTAGCTCGGGTCCACCACGGCCTGGTTGGCGGTGACGATGTAGCCGGCCGAGGGGTTGAGGCTCCACGGCAGCGCGTTGAAGGGGATCGGGTCCTTCCACTGGTACGCGGAGTCCCAGCCCAGTGCCGGGAGGGTGCCGTCGCCCTTGCCGCGGACCGGGATGGTGCCCGGGGCCTGGTAGCCGATGTTCTTGGCGTCGGCGTAGATCAGGTTCTGCGCGGGGACGGTGAAGTCCTTGGCGGCGGCGCGGAACTCGTCCCAGTTCTTCGCCTTGTCCAGCTCGAAGACGGCGTCCATGGTCTTGCCGGGGCTGAGCGCCGTCCACTGCAGGGCGACGCCGTAGCCGCTGGTGCCGCGGTCGGGGGCGGAGGGGCCGTTGGGGGCGTACTTGCCGACGTTCTGCTGCTCGGTGCTCTGGTCGGAGATGAGCGGGGCGCCGGTCTGGGTGGTGCGGACGGTGATGGTGCGGTCCTCCCCGCCGGCGACCTTGATGGTCTCCTTGCGGAGGTCGAACTTCACGTCCTTGCCGTCCACCTGGTAGGTCTCCGGGCCGGTGACCTTCTCCAGGAAGAGGTCGGTGACATCGGCGCCGAGGTTGGTGAAGCCCCAGGCGATGTCCTTGTTGTGGCCGATGACCACGCCGGGCATGCCCGCGAAGGTGAAGCCGGAGACG
The DNA here is from genome assembly GCF_042802135.1 of Kitasatospora sp. NPDC057512. Classification (NCBI taxonomy): domain Bacteria; kingdom Bacillati; phylum Actinomycetota; class Actinomycetes; order Kitasatosporales; family Streptomycetaceae; genus Kitasatospora; species Kitasatospora sp. NPDC057512. Next base: position 4,803 of record NZ_JBHVET010000175.1, on the reverse strand, counting down.
TCGAACTGGCAGGCCGGGGAGGTGGTCCGGCAGTGCAGGCCCATCTGGTACCAGACCGAGGGCAGGCCGGGGCCCAGGTGCGGGTCGTTGGCCAGCAGCGGCTTGCCGGTGGTGGTGTGCGAGCCCGCGACCACCCAGGAGTTGGAACCGATGCCCTGGCCGGGGCGGCCGAGCAGCTGCGGCATCGCGTCGACCCGGTCCGTCAGGCTCTGCAGCATCGCCTTGGTGGTGGCCGCGCCCTGGGCGGTGGCGGCCGTTCCGGCGGCCGTGCCGGACTGCGGGGAGCCGTCCGCGGGGCGGTAGTTGTCGCCGGCCACCGCGCCGGTCTTCACGATGGTGCCGTTGCGGGCGTACGGGTAGTCCGGGTACAGCTCGGCGATCTTGTCCGGGCCGAAGTCCTGGGCCAGCAGCGAGCGGTCGATCTCCTCCTGGAGGTTCCCGGAGAGGTTCCAGGCCATCGCCTTGAGCCAGGCCACCGAGTCGACCGGGGACCACTGCTCGGGCCGGTAGCCGCCGTTGACGACGCCGAGCAGGCCGTACTCCAGCGAGGCCTTCGCGCCGCCGGGGTGCTCGGAGAGCCAGGCGTTCACGCCGTCCGAGTAGGCCTGGAGGTACTTCTTGGTCTCCGGCGAGAGCTTGGTGTCGAACTCCTTCTGCGCCACCTGCCGCCAGCCCATGGTGCGGATGAAGGTGTCGGTGTCGACCTGGCCGTCGCCGAACATCTCGGAGAGCCGGCCGGCGGTGATGTGCCGGCGGACGTCCATCTCCCAGAAACGGTCCTGCGCCTGGACGTAGCCCTGGGCGCGGAACAGGTCCTCGTCGGTGTCCGCGTACAGCTGCGGGATGCCGTTCGCGTCCCGCTTGACGTCGACGGGCGCGCTCAGGCCCGCCACCTTCACACTGCCGTCGACCTCCGGGAAGGAGGCGCGAACCGCGGAGACCCCGCGGTAGCCGCCGTAGCCGGCACCGGCCACCAACAGCACGACCAGCACGATCACGATCAGACGGGCGCGCCGGAACTTCTTCGAGCGGGGCATCTGGGTCCTTGCGGTCCTGACTTCGGGGCGGGCGGGCGTGTCCAGGGCCTGCGGCCGTGACAGGGCACCACATTAGGCCGAGTCGGCCGGGCACCGTGAACGGGGGACCAAGCTAAAGATATGGCAAAATGTTAGACTGCGTAACGATCCGCAAGGGGAGCATTGACGACTTCTTAACGGGTCACCCCACAGCACCACCAGACACCCCGTCCGCCCCTGCCTGCCCGAGGTGCCCCTGCGTGAACATCTCCCATCTGAACCAGCTCCTGCTCGAGTCCTCCGTGATCCTGTTGTTCGCGGTGGGCGCCGTACGCCTCTCCACCCGATCAGGGCTGCCCAGCCTGCTGATCTATCTGGGGATCGGCGTGGCGCTGGGCCAGAACGGGATCGGTGTCACGTTCAACAACGCGGAGCTCACCCAGGTGCTCGGCTACGCGGCGCTCGTGGTGATCCTGGCCGAGGGCGGCCTCAAGACCAGCTGGCGCGAGATCAAGCCCGTGATGCCCGCCGCGACCGTGCTCGCCACCCTCGGCGTCGGCGTCAGCGTGTTCGCCACCGCGGCCGGCGCGCACTGGCTGGTCGGCCTGGACTGGCGCACCTCGCTGCTGCTGGGCGCCATCGTCTCCTCGACCGACGCGGCCGCCGTCTTCTCGGTACTGCGGATGGTCCCGCTGCCGCACCGGCTCACCGGCCTGCTGGAGGCCGAGTCCGGCTTCAACGACGCGCCCGTGGTCATCCTGGTCGTCGCCTTCGCCACCACCGGGGAACTGGACTCCTGGTACGTCCTGATCGCCACGATCGTCGCCGAGCTGGCCATCGGCGCCGTCATAGGCCTGGCCGTCGGCAAGATAGGGGCCTACGGGCTCAAGCACGTCGCACTGCCCTCCTCGGGTCTCTACCCGATCGCCGTGATGGCGCTCACCGTGCTCGCGTACGCCGGCGGCGCGCTGCTGCACGGCTCCGGCTTCCTCGCCGTCTACATCAGCGCGGTGATCCTCGGGAACTCCAAGCTGCCGCACGGCCCGGCCGTCCGCGGCTTCGCCGACGGGCTCGCGTGGATCGGGCAGATCGGCATGTTCGTGCTGCTCGGGCTGCTCGTCACGCCCGAGACCATGGGCGACGCGGTGGTGCCCGCGCTGGTGATCGGCGGGGTGCTGGTGTTCCTGGCCCGGCCGCTGTCGGTGCTGGTCTCGCTGACCCCCTTCAAGGTGCCGGCCCGCGAGCAGGCGCTGCTGAGCTGGGCCGGGCTGCGCGGGGCGGTGCCCATCGTGCTGGCCACCATCCCGGTGGTGTCCGGCGCGCACCGGGCCGAGGACGTCTTCAACATCGTCTTCATCCTGGTCGTCGTCTTCACCCTGCTCCAGGGACCGACCCTGCCCTGGGTGGCCAAGCGGCTGCGGATCGACGAGGGCGACATGGGCCAGGACCTGGGCATCGAGTCCGCCCCGCTGGAGAAGCTGCACGGACACCTGCTGTCGGTCGCGCTCCCCCCCACCTCGAAGATGTCCGGCGTGGAGATCGGCGAGCTGCGGCTGCCCAAGGGGGCCGCGGTCACCCTGGTCGTGCGCGAGGGGAACTCCTTCGTGCCGGACAAGGCGACGGTGCTGCGGGCCGGCGACGAGCTGCTGGTGGTCACCACGGACGAGGTCGGCGAGGCGGCGGAGCGGCGGCTGCGGGCCGTGGACAAGGGCGGCAAGCTCGCGGGGTGGCTGAACGGGCGGTGAGGCGCCGGGCCCGCCTCGGCCCGCCTCGACCTACCCAGGCCCACCTCGGCCCGCCCGGGCCCGCCTCGGCCCAGGGTCCCCGGCGGGCCCGCGGGCCGGGGTGGGCTGGCGGCGTCTACGCGCGTAACTGTATGCTGGTTCGACCACGCCGTATAACCACCGCTAGACCACCCCAGCATCTGCCTGACGCAGAGTTGGCGCGACCGCTCGGCGGCCGCGGTCCGGCCCCCGGCCACCACGCCGGACCGACCCGGTATCTACCCCGGTCGACGCGCGAGAGGACGACTCTCGGCGCCGTCGGGGCCACACCATGCCCTGCCGCGCTACCAGGCAGCAGGAAGGACCGACCGTGACGGCGCGCCGAACGGTCGACACCGCCGCGCACCCCGCGGCCACCCCCGCAGCTCCCGCCCCCGCCCGCGTCGGGTACGGCGAGCTGCTGCGCACGCCCGGGGCCTGGACGTTCCTGTCCCCCGCCCTCGTCGCGCGACTGCCGTACGCGATGCTCAGCATGGGCATCCTGCTGCTCGTCACGCAGACCCACGGCTCGTACGGCACCGCCGGTACGGTCACCGCGGTCGCCGCCGTCGCCCAGGCCCTGATCGGGCCGCAGACCGGGCGGCTCGCCGACCGCTACGGCCAGGCCTCGGTGCTCGTCCCGACCGTGCTGGTGCACGCCGTCTCGGTCGGCGTGCTGATCGCCCTCGCGCTCGGCCACGCGCCCGCCTGGAGCCTGTTCCTGGCCGCCGTCCCGGCCGGTGCGAGCGTGCCGCAGGTCGGCGCGATGGTCCGGGCCCGCTGGGTCGCCAGGTTCACCGCCGACGGCGCCTCCGACGCCTCCGCGGCACGGGTGAGCACCGCCTTCGCCTTCGAGTCCGTGACGGACGAGTTCACCTTCGTGATCGGCCCGATCCTGGCCTCCGGCATCGCCGCCCTCGCCAACCCGGCCACCGCCCTGGTCGCCGAGGCCGCGCTGACCCTCGTCGGCGGCCTGGCCTTCGCCGCCCAGCGGGCCACCGCCCCGGCCCGGATCGTGCCGCAGCCGGGCACCAGGCGCGCCTCGGCGCTCGCCTCCCCCGGGGTCCGGCTGCTGGCCGGGACCTTCCTCGGGGTCGGCGCGGTGTTCGGCGGCATGCAGGTCTCGGTGAACGCCTTCGCCGACTCGGTCGGGCAGCACGACGCCGGCGGCACCGTGTACGGGATCTTCGCCGGCGGCTCGATGCTGGCCGGCGTGCTGTACGGCGTGATCGCCTGGCGGCGGCCGGTGCAGCAGCGGATGCTGATCAGCTACGCGCTGCTGGTGCTGGGCTGCTCGGCGCTGTGGGCGATGCCCAACCTGGTCGCGCTGACCGTCGCCGGGCTGGTCTGCGGACTGGCCATCGCGCCGACCCTGATCAGCGGCTACACCCTGGTCGAGACGCTGGTCGCGGACGGCGCCAAGACGGAGGCCTTCACCTGGCTGACCGGCGCCATCGGGCTGGGGCTGGCGGTCGGCTCGATGGCGGCCGGCCGGCTGATCGACGGGCACGGGCCCTCCACCGGGTTCCTGGTGCCGGTGGTCGGGGCCGGACTCGGGCTGGTCGTGCTGGCCTCGCTGCGGCACCTGCTGGTGGCGCCGCGGGGCGAGGAGACCACCGGTGCGGGGACCGCGGAGGGCGGGCGTCCGATGCAGCTGGCGGGTGTCGCCGAGGGCTGAGCCGACGGTGTCCGGGGGCCTGGCCGACGGTGTCCGGAGGTCGGGTGGGCGGCGGCCGGGGAGCCGGGCCGACGGCGGCCGACGGGCGTTCCGGGGCCGATCTCACACCGGGGTCGCTGGACTGATCCCGCGGAATGCCGCATCATTGACCATCGTTAGCACTCATCAGGCGAGAGTGCCAGGAGGAAGACAAGTGCCCACGTACCAGTACCAGTGCACCGAGTGCGGCAACGGCCTGGAGGCGGTGCAGAAGTTCACCGACGAGGCGCTGACCACGTGCCCCGACTGCCAGGGACGGCTCCGCAAGGTCTTCTCGGCCGTGGGCGTCGTGTTCAAGGGCTCCGGC
>NZ_JBHVET010000174.1:0-12621 GCF_042802135.1 Kitasatospora sp. NPDC057512 | reverse complement strand
CCCCCAGGGGAGCGGACCGGGCCTCCGGTCAGGCGTCGGAGCCTCAGTGCGAGTGGCCGTGGCCGTGGCCGTGACCGTTGTCGGCCTCCTCCTCCTTCTTCTCCACCACGAGGGTCTCGGTGGTGAGAAGCAGGGAGGCGATCGAGGCGGCGTTCTCCAGGGCGGAGCGGGTGACCTTGACCGGGTCGATGACGCCGGCCTTCACCAGGTCGCCGTACTCGCCGGTGGCGGCGTTGTAGCCCTGGCCGATCTCCAGCTCGGAGACCTTGGAGGTGATGACGTAGCCCTCCAGGCCGGCGTTCTGGGCGATCCAGCGCAGCGGCTCGTGCAGCGCCTTGCGGACCACGGCGACACCGGTGGCCTCGTCACCCGACAGGCCCAGGCCCTCGTCCAGCACCTTGGCGGCGTGGACCAGGGAGGCGCCACCGCCGGCGACGATGCCCTCCTCGACCGCGGCGCGGGTCGCCGAGATGGCGTCCTCCAGGCGGTGCTTGCGCTCCTTCAGCTCCACCTCGGTGGCGGCGCCGACCTTGATGACGCAGACGCCGCCGGCCAGCTTGGCCAGGCGCTCCTGCAGCTTCTCGCGGTCCCAGTCGGAGTCGGTCGCGGCGATCTCGCCCTTGATCTGGGCGACGCGGCCGGCGACGGCCTCGGCGTCACCGGCACCGTCGACGACCGTGGTCTCGTCCTTGGTGATGGTCACGCGGCGGGCGGTGCCCAGCACGTCCAGGCCGACCTGGTCGAGCTTGAGGCCGACCTCCTCGGAGATGACCTGGCCACCGGTCAGGACGGCCAGGTCGCCGAGGATCGCCTTGCGGCGGTCGCCGAAGCCCGGGGCCTTGACGGCGACGGCGTTGAAGGTGCCACGGATCTTGTTCACGACCAGGGTCGACAGCGCCTCGCCGTCGACGTCCTCGGCGATGATCAGCAGCGGCTTGGAGGCACCGCCCTGGAGGATCTTCTCCAGCAGCGGCAGCAGCTCCTGGATGGAGGAGATCTTGCCCTGGTTGATCAGGATGTACGGGTCCTCGAGGACCGCTTCCTGGCGCTCGGCGTCGGTGACGAAGTACGGCGACAGGTAGCCCTTGTCGAACTGCATGCCCTCGGTGAAGTCCAGCTCCACGCCGAAGGTGTTCGACTCCTCGACGGTGATGACACCGTCCTTGCCGACCTTGTCGATCGCCTCGGCGATCAGCTCGCCGACCTGGGTGTCCTGCGCGGAGAGGGACGCGACGGCGGCGACGTCGTCCTTGCCCTCGATCTCGCGGGCGACGGACAGCAGGTGCTCGGAGACCGCGGCGACGGCCTTGTCGATGCCCTTCTTCAGGGCGGCCGGGCCGGCACCGGCGGCGACGTTGCGCAGACCCTCGTTGACCAGGGCCTGGGCCAGCACGGTGGCGGTGGTGGTGCCGTCACCCGCGACGTCGTTGGTCTTGGTGGCGACCTCCTTGACGAGCTGCGCGCCAAGGTTCTCGTACGGGTCGTCCAGCTCGACCTCGCGGGCGATGGTGACACCGTCGTTGGTGATGGTCGGGGCGCCGAACTTCTTGTCGATGACGACGTTGCGGCCCTTGGGGCCGATGGTCACCTTGACGGTGTCGGCCAGCTTGTTGACACCGCGCTCCAGCGAGCGGCGGGCGTCCTCGTCGAACTGCAGGATCTTCGCCATGTTCCCTATTCCCTCGGGGCTGCGGCCGGCCCACCGGCCGCCGAACTACGTGAACCAACAACCACGCCCCGGGCCCCTGTCACTGGGACACGGATCCGGGGCGGGTCGGTACGTCTTACTTCTCGATGATCGCGAGGACGTCGCGAGCGGAGAGCACCAGGTACTCCTCGCCCTGGTACTTCACCTCGGTGCCGCCGTACTTCGAGTACAGGACGATGTCACCCACGGCGACGTCGAGCGGCAGACGCTGGCCGTCCTCGAAGCGGCCCGGGCCGACGGCCAGGACGACGCCCTCCTGGGGCTTCTCCTTGGCGGTGTCCGGGATAACCAGGCCGGAGGCCGTGGTGGTCTCGGCGTCGAGCGGCTGGACCACGATGCGGTCCTCGAGCGGCTTGATGGCAACCTTGCTGCTGGTGGTCACGTCCGAGCTCCCCTTCGGAGATTACGGGGTTTTCTAACGGGTAGGGGCGATCCTGTGGGCCTGCCGTCGCGGGGGTCAGACACACGTCGTCGCGTTAGCACTCCCCTAGTGGTGAGTGCCAAGGACGACCATAGGGCCGTGTTAGCACTCAGTCAACCAGAGTGCCAACGGCGAGTCCCGGAAGTCCCCGGTCGCAGATGAGTAGCCGTACTCATGTACGACCGGGCCCGGCCCCGCCAGACTCCTGCCATGACCTCGATCCCGGTGCGCATCGGCCCGTCCCGGCCCAAGGACGCCGCCCTCGCCCTGCTGTCGCTGCCCCTGCTGGGGGCCGTGCTGCCGTTCGTCGCCTTCTTCCTCGTCGCCTGCCTCGGCAACATCCCCGGCTACGACGGGGACGGGCGCGGGTGGGCCTTCCTGGGCATCGGGATGCTGGCCGCCCCGGTGGTCGCCCTGGCGGCGGGCCTCGTGGTGGCCTTCCGCAGCCGGCGGTCCGGCTACCGGTTCCTCCCGGTCGCCGCCGGGCTCGCCCCGTTCGCGCTGCCGGCGGTGCTCTCCTCGGGCGTCCTGTGGCGGTGAACCGGCTGCCGCTCGCCGACCCGCTGCGCCCGGTCGGCCGTCCGACGGACCTGCTGCTCGCGTCGCTGACGGTCCTGGGGGCCGCCTCGCTGCTGGCGTTCGGCTGGATCGCGGCCTTCCTGGCCGCGCTCGCGCTGGAGGCCCACCCCGCGATCGGCGGCTGGGCGGCCCGGGGCGTCGCGACCGCGCTGCTGCTCGTCCCGGTCCTGGCGGTGGCCCGGTACACCCACCGGCGGGGCTACCGGATCACCCCGGTCGCCGCCGCGGTCAGCCCCGCCCTGCTGACCGTCCTCGCCGGCGCGGGGTGGCTCCGGTGAGCCGGCCCCACGGCGCGCCCGGGCGGCCGCCGATCCACTGGGCGCCGGACCTGGTGCTCGCCGCGCTGGTGCTCGCCGGGGCCGTCGCGGCGGCGTTCGTCGGGTCGTTCGTGCTCAACGCGCTGAAGCTGCTCGCCCTGTACGGCCCCGGGGTGGTGGCCCTGGACGTCTTCGGCGTCGTGGTGCTGCTCGTGCTGCTGGCGCTGACCGGCCTCGGCACCCGGCGGCTCGGGTACCGGATCACGCCGTACGCCGCGCTGGCGGCCGCGCCGCTGATGCCGCTGGTGTTCTGGCTGACCTCCGGCGTCCCCGTCATCGGCCGGTGAACGGCGGCGCCGCCGCTCCGGCCGACCGGCCGACCGGCCGACCGGCCGACCGGCCGACCGGCGAGAATGGCCCCGTGGACACCGAGAACCTCCAGCCGCTGCTGACCCCCGAGGGCCAGGCCCTGCTCGCCGAGCTGCGCGAGTTCACCCCCGAGGAGGAGCTCGCGCTGGCGACCCGCCTGCGGCGGGAGCACCCGGCGGAGCTGGTGTCGGCCGCGTTCGGGCAGGCGCGGCTGCGGCAGCGGGCGCGGGCGAAGTTCGGGGCGGACGCCGACCTGATGTACTTCACGCCCAACGGGGTCGAGCAGTCCACCCGGCGCAGCGTGGCCGAGTGGCGGGCCCGGCGGTTCGCCGACCTGGGCGTACGGCGGCTGGCGGACCTGTGCTGCGGCATCGGCGGGGACGTGCTGGCGCTGGCCCGGGCCGGCATCGAGGTGCTGGCCGTCGACAAGGACCCGGCGGCCTGCGCCGCCACCGCGGCCAACGCGGCCGCGCTGGGCCTGGCCGACCTGGTCGAGGTGCGCTGCGCGGACGTCGCCGAGGTGGACGTCACCGGCTACGACGCGGTGTTCACCGACCCGGCCCGGCGCACCGCGCGCGGCCGGGTGTTCGACCCGGAGGCGTACGCCCCGCCGCTCTCCTGGGCGATCGAGGCCGGCCGCCGGACCCCGATCGGCGCGCTGAAGGTCGCGCCGGGCATCCCGCACGAGGCCGTGCCGGAGGACGCAGAGGCCGAGTGGGTCTCCGACCACGGCGACGTCAAGGAGGCGGTGCTCTGGTTCGGCACCAGGGCCGCGAGCCCGCACCGCGCCACCCTGCTGCCGCACGGCGCCAGCCTGACCGGCGGCGACCTGCCCGACCCGCCGGCCGGCCCGGTCGGGCGCTACCTGTACGAGCCGGACGGCGCGGTGATCCGGGCCCACCTGGTGGCCGAGGTGGCCGGGCAGGTGGGCGGCCGGCTGATCGACCCGAAGATCGCCTACCTGACCTCGGACGAGCTGGTCGCCACCCCGTACGCGCACGCCTTCGAGCTCACCGACGTGCTGCCGTTCAACATCAAGAAGCTGAAGGCGCTGCTGCGCGAGCGGGCGGTCGGCACGGTGGTGATCAAGAAGCGCGGGATGGCGATCACCCCGGAGGAGCTGCGCCGCCAGCTCAAGCCCTCCGGGCCGAACACCGTCACGGTGATCCTCAGCCGCACCGACCACGGGCCGCTGATGATGCTGGGCCAGCCGGTCTGACCCCCGGCGCGGCGGCCCGGCCCACGGCTCCGGGACCGGGCTACGAGGCGGGCGCCTGGATGTAGTCCTCCAGCCGGGCCACCGAGAAGCCCTGCTCCTGGATCCGGGCCAGCAGGTCGCCGAACATCTGGGTCATCGTGGCGCCCTTGAGCTCCTTGGGGCCGCGGAAGTGCGCCAGGACGATGTCGCCGGGCTTCAGCTTCTTGTCCGCGGCCTGGTACTGCATGTCGTGGATCTGCATCGACTCGCGCCAGAGCACGATCGCGCGCGGGCCGCACTGCTGCACCGAGGTGTTGAGCATCGGGGTGTTGGCGCCGTCGCCGAACGGCGGGCGGAACAGCAGCGGAGCGGTGCCGTACTGCTGGGTGAGCGCGGCCTGGTCGTCGCAGATCTCGGACTTCTGCTTGTCCGCCGACAGCTTGCTCATCACCGGGTGGTCCACGGTGTGGTTCTGGACGTGGTTGCCCAGCGCCTGGAGCGGCTTGAAGTAGCCGTAGTCGTTCTTGACGATGTCCTTCGTCAGGAACATCGAGATCGGCACCTTGAGGTCGGTGAGCATCTCGACGAACTTCGGGTCCTTCTCGGCGCCGTCGTCGATGGTGATGAAGACGACCTTGTCGGTGGTCTTCACATCGCTGAACACCGGTACGGGGCCGGTCCGTTCGAGCTTGATCGGCTTGTCGGCGGGCGGCGCCGGGGCGGGGGCGAGCGGGGTGAGGTTCCACTTGGCCCAGGCCGCCGCGTCCGCGCCCGCCGGGGCGCCCGCCGAAGGGGGCGCGGACGCGCCGGTCGGCGCCGCGCCGGTGGGCCGGGGCGTGGTCGCCGCCGTCGTGGCGGCCGGGGCGGCGGCGCCACCGCCCCCGTTGTCCCCGCACGCGGTGGCGAAGGCCAGCAGGGCCAGCGCCCCCACCCCGTACGTCCTGGTCCTGCTCCGCCTGATCACCGCTGCGCGCTCCCGGTTCCCGTCCAGCCTTCTCTCAGCTATGCACGGTACCGACCGCCGCGGCGGTTCCCGGCCAGGGGTTACTCGACGTGCTCGCTGGTGAAGGACCAGCGGTGCACCGGACGGCCGAGCAGCCCGGCCGGCGGGTCGGCGACGGGCACCGGCTCGCCGTTCCACCAGGTGATCAGCAGCACCCGCTCGCCCGGGGCGGAGAGCAGTTCGAGGCGCTCGAGACCGGCCGAGCCGCGGACCGCGGGCAGCACCGACTCCCGTACCCAGGCGGCGAGTTCGTCCCCCCGGCCGGACGCCGCCCGGGCCTCCCACATCGCGGCGACGGTCATGCCGCGCCACCGCCGAGGGCGTCGTAGGCCTGGCCGTGGAAGTCCGTGTGGGGCACGTGGGTCTCGGTCACCGGCAGCGAGGAGTCCGCCGACAGGTCGAGGGCGGACGGCGTGCGGTCGCGCCACACCATCTCGGCGCCCAGCGCCGCGACCATCGCGCCGTTGTCGGTGCACAGGCCCGGCCGGGGCACCCGCAGCCGGATGCCGGCCCGGTCGCAGCGCTGCTGGGCCATCTCGCGCAGCCGCGAGTTGGCCGCCACGCCGCCGCCGATCATCAGGTGGTCGACGCCGTTGTCCTTGCACGCCTTGACGGCCTTGCGGGTGAGCACGTCGGTGACCGCCTCCTGGAAGGACGCCGCCACGTCGGCGACCGGCACCTCCTCGCCGGCCCGGCGCTTGGCCTCCACCCAGCGGGCGACGGCGGTCTTCAGGCCGGAGAAGGAGAAGTCGTACGCCGGGTCGTTGCGGCCGCTCAGCCCGCGCGGGAAGGCGATCGCCTTCGGGTCGCCCTCGCGGGCCGTGCGGTCGACGATCGGGCCGCCGGGGAAGCCGAGGCCGAGCACCCGGGCGACCTTGTCGAAGGCCTCGCCGGCCGCGTCGTCGATGGTCGCGCCGAGCGGGCGGACGTCGCTGGTGATGTCCTCGCTGAGCAGCAGCGAGGAGTGCCCGCCGGAGACCAGCAGGGCCATCGTCGGCGAGGGCAGCCGGCCGTGCTCCAGCTGGTCGACGCAGATGTGCGAGGCGAGGTGGTTGACCCCGTACAGCGGCTTGTCCAGCGCCCAGGCGTACGCCTTCGCGGCGCTGACGCCGACCAGCAGCGCGCCGGCCAGGCCGGGGCCGGCGGTGACGGCGATGCCGTCCAGGTCGCTCGCCTTGATCCCGGCGGTGTCCAGGGCGCGCTGGATGGTCGGGACCATCGCCTCCAGGTGCGCGCGGCTGGCGATCTCCGGGACGACGCCGCCGAAGCGGGCGTGGTCGTTGACGCTGGAGGCGACCGCGTCGGCCAGCAGCGTGGTGCCGCGCACGATGCCGACGCCGGTCTCGTCGCAGGAGGTCTCGATGCCGAGGACGAGCGGTTCGTCAGCCATGGCGGGTGTCCTCAATGTCCTTCGGGTCAGTGCTGTCAGTGCTCGGGTGGTCGAGGCGCATCACCAGCGCGTCGACGTTGGCGGGCTGGTAGTAGCCGCGCCGGATGCCCACCGGTTCGAAGCCGTGGCGCTCGTACAGCCGCTGGGCTCGCGGGTTGTCCACCCGCACCTCCAGCAGCAGCTCGGCGCACTCGCGCCGGGCGGCCTCCCGGATCAGGTCGGTGAGCAGCGCCGTGCCGAGGCCGGCGCCCTGGTGGCGCTCGTCGACGGCGATGGTCTGGACGTCGCCCTCGCCGGCGATCGCCATCAGCCCGGCGTAGCCGACGATCCTGCCGTCCGGGGCGGCCGCGACGGTGTAGTGGCGGGTGCCGCCGGGGTGGGACTCGGCCAGCTCGGACCAGAACATCCCGGCGGACCAGGCGTCCTCGGGGAAGAGCCGCAGCTCCAGCTCCAGCACCGGCGCGATGTCCCACCAGCGCATCGGGCGCAGGGTGGTGCCGTGGTTCACGCCGGGAGCACCGCCTTGTAGGCCGCGGGGACCTGGGCGTCCGGGCGGCGCAGGTACAGCGGGTGGTTGGGCAGCAGCTCGCGCCCGGCGGCCAGCTCGGCGGCGGCGAAGCCCGCCAGGGCGCCGGCCGAGACGTGCTCGGGGCCGTGCGCGCCCGGGAAGGCGTCGGGGTAGAGCAGCGCGCCGGCGCCGACGGAGCGCCGCTGCGGGGTCAGCTCGGCCGGGCGGTCCACGGCGGGGCCCTCGGTGCGGCGGCCCTCGGCGTCGTACGAGGCCCAGTAGACCTCCTTGCGGCGCGCGTCGGTGGCGGCCGTGAACGGCTGCCCGGCCAGGCCCTCGGCGCGGGCCTGGAAGGCGATCGCGTCCAGCGTGCAGACGCCGTGCACCGGCAGCCCGAGCGCGTGGCCGAGCGCGGCGGCGGTCACCAGGCCGACCCGCAGGCCGGTGTACGGGCCGGGGCCGACGCCGACCGCGATGCCGGTCAGCCGGTGCTTGTCCACCCCGGCGGCCCGCAGCACCTGGTCGATCGCGGGCAGCAGCAGTTCGCCGTGGCGCCTGGCGTCGACCTGGTGGGTCTCGGCGAGGACGGCCGTGCCGTCGTGGACGGCGGCGGTGACGGCGGGGGTAGCGGTGTCGAACGCGAGCAGCAGCACGGGGTCAAGGTTAGACCGACGTTGGGCCGACCGGCCGATCGGCAGGGTGTACCAGGCGGGAACACAGATCCGAGGCACTGCGACCCGCGCGGATGAACCTGGCACGATGGGGCCGTACGTAAAGGGACGGCGGCGGGAGCGGCAACGTGGCGAAGATGGGTCCTGGAGTGGTGGTCACGGGGTTGACCCTGGGGGCCCTGGCGGTGGTGAGCCTGCTGGCCTTCCAGGCCAACGGCGCCCAGGACCGGGCCGGCGGCCCCAAGCCCACCGCCACCACCACGGCGACCGGCACGGCCACCGCCGCGGCGCCCACCGCCGCGGCCACCCCGACCGTCCCCCCGCTGCCGGCCACCTCGGGCACCGGCACCCGGGTGGTGTACTCGGTCGGCAGCCACTACGTCTGGCTGGTCGACCCGAAGAAGAGCCCGCAGGTCGCGGCCGCCTTCCCGGTCACCCCGGGCTCGGTCGAGCCGGCCCCGGGCAGCTACGCGGTGTACAGCCGCACCCCGACCACCACCGGGACGGACGGCAAGCAGATCGAGCACGTGGTGCGCTTCGCGCAGCAGAACGGCGTGGTGTTCGGCTTCAGCGCGGCGGTGGACGGCGCGACGCCGACCACCGACCCGAGCGCCAAGACCGGCGGCATCCGCAGCGGCCGCGCCGAGGGGCAGCTGCTCTGGGACTTCGCGCCGAAGGACACCAAGGTGGTCGTGATCGCCTGAGCCCGGAAGGGACCGGGCGGCCCGGGTTCGGGTCCGGTTCCGGTTCGGGCTTCGGGCTTCGGGAGGAGCGGCCTCAGGCGGCCCGGGGCGTCCGCGCCTCGGGCCGTTCGTCGTGCCCGGGCCGCGGTTCGGGCGGTGTGGACACCGCCTCGGCGGCCGCGCAGGCGGCCAGCAGCGCCCGCATCGGCTCTCCCGGAGCGCGGCGGGCGGACTCTCCGGCCCCGGCGGCGGTGACCGCGCGCTGCGGGGCGGGGGTGGTGCTCGACATGGCGCCTCCCTAGTTAGGCAGACCTAACCGCAGCACCCATCCCACCACGCCCGGCACCCCGGCCGCAACATCTTGCCGACACTCTGTCGGCAAGATGTCGGCACGTCGTCGGAGCCCCGTCGGCGGGTCGTCCGCGGGTCGTCGGACCCCTCCCGGCTACCCGAGTTCCGCCAGCGCCGCGTCCGCCCAGCGCGGGCCGATGCCGGTCAGCACCACCCGACGCGGGTCCTGGTCGTCCCCACCCCCGGTACCGCCGATGGCGCGCTCGATCCGGACCTCCAGCCGGTCCTCGGACAGCCGCTCGACCTTGCCCTCGCCCCACTCGACCACGACCACCGACTCGGGCAGCGAGACGTCCAGGTCGAGGTCCTCCATCTCGTCCAGGTCCCCGCCCAGCCGGTACGCGTCCACGTGCACCAGCGCCGGGCCGCCGACCAGCGAGGGGTGCACCCGGGCGATCACGAAGGTCGGCGAGGTCACCGCCCCGCGGACCTGCAGCCCCTCCCCCAGGCCCCGGGTCAGCGTGGTCTTCCCCGCCCCCAGCTCGCCGGAGAGCAGCACCAGGTCACCCGGCCGCAGCAGCGCGGCCAGCTCCCGGCCGAGCCGGCCCATCCGCTCCGGGGTGGGGACGGTGAGAGTGGCGTGCGAGCCCATGCGCGTGTCTTGCCCTTCGGTCCGTACGGCGCGCCGACCACCGGCCGCCACCGCTACCGTGCCACATCGGCGGGCACCCGCGCGGCGGGCGGGGCCTTCGGGCGGGCGCCCGGGCGTACGGGCGCTCGGGCCTCAGGCGGGGTCGACGACGGTTTCCGCGGCCCGCTCCCCGGCCAGGTCGAGGACGGCCGCGGGCAGCGGCGCGGCCCCGGCGAAGCCGGCGGCCCGGCGCAGCAGCCGGGCCAGCTCGTGGTCGACCAGCTCCGGGCACTCCAGCATCACCAGGTGCCCGGCGCCCTCGGCCAGCACCAGCTCCGCGCCGGGCAGCCGCTCGGCCATCGCCTCGCTGTGCGTCGAGGGCGTCAGCAGGTCCTTCGTCCCGGCCAGCACCAGTGCGGGCAGGCCGCGCAGGGCGTCCAGCGCCTCGTACTTCTCGTGCGCGCCGAACACCGGGTAGAACTCGGCGACCACGTCGATCGGGGTGGCGTCCAGCAACTGCTCGGCGAAGCGCACCACGCCGGGGTCGACGTCCCGGCCGCCGAAGGAGAACCTCCGGTAGAACACGGCGGCCACGTCCGAGCCCAGCCGCCTGGTCGCCTCGACCAGGTCGACCTGGCGGCCCAGCAGCTTCACCACCCCGGGCGCGACCTTCTTGAACAGCTTCGCGCCGGCCCTCGGCAGGCCGAGGCTGACCTCGTTCCAGTCCCCGGCGAGGGTGCCGATCAGCGCCACCCCGGCGACGCGCTCGCGGAACAGCTCCGGGTGCTGGTCGGCCAGCGCCATCACCGTCATGCCGCCCATCGAGTGGCCCACCACCACCAGCGGCCCGGTCGGCGCGACGGCGTCGATCACCGCCTTGAGGTCGCCGCCCAGCTGGTCGATGCCGGCCGGCTCGCCCGCCAGGTACGAGCGGGAGCGCTCGGAGCGGCCGTGGCTGCGCTGGTCCCAGAAGACCAGCCGCAGGCCCTCGCGCAGCGCGGCCCGCTGGAAGTGCCAGCTGTCCTGGTTGAGGCAGTAGCCGTGGCAGAACACCACCGTCAGCGGCTCGGCACCGGTCCCGCCGTCCGGCCCGCTCCAGCCGGTGCCGTCCAGCTCGACGTACAGCTCGGTGCCGTCCGGCGCGGCCACCGTCCTCGGGCGGCCGCGCAGCGAGCCGTACGGGGCGTTCGCGTCCAGCTCGGCCCGGGCCCGGCGGCGCATCGCCCGGCCGACGGTCAGCCGCTCGATCGCGACGCCCGCGGCCGCCCCGGCCGCCAGCACGCCGACCGAGATCCCGATCACACCCGCCCGGCTCACCCCGGAGGCGGCACCGGCCGCCCTGGCGACCGCCGCGACCGGACTGCCCTCGGCCGGCGTCCCGGTCATGCCGACGGGACCTCGGCGTGGCTGCCGCCCAGGTAGCGGCGGGGCACCCGGGCGCCGATCCGGGTGATGATCTCGTACGAGACGGTGCCGCAGGCGCGGGCCCAGTCCTCGGCGGTGGGCTCGCCGCGCTCGCCGTTGCCGAACAGCAGCACCTCGTCGCCGATCGCCGGGGCGTCGCCGCCGAGGTCCACCACGAACTGGTCCATCGCGACCCGGCCGGCCACCGTGCGCCACTTGCCGTCGACCTGCACCGGGCCGGTACCGCTGGCGTGCCGGGGGATGCCGTCGCCGTAGCCGACCGGGACCAGGCCCAGGGTGGTCTCGCCCGGCGTCGTGTAGTGGTGGCCGTAGCTGACCCCGTGCCCGCCGGGGACGTGCTTGACCAGCGCCAGCCGCGCGGTCAGCGCCATCACCGGGCGCAGCCCGAAGTCCGCCGGCGAGCCCACCTCGGGCACCGGCGACAGCCCGTACGCGGCCAGGCCGGTGCGGACCAGGTCGAAGTGCGACTCGGGCAGCAGCAGGGTGGCCGGGGAGTTCGCCAGGTGCCGGACCTCGGGGCGCAGCCCGGCGGCCTCGGCCGTGGCCAGCGCGGCGCGGTAGGAGTCCAGCTGGGCCTGGATCGACGGGTGGCCGGGCTCGTCCGCCGCGGCGAAGTGCGACCAGACGCCGACGACCGTCAGCAGCCCCTCCGCCTCGGCCCGGCGGGCGGCGGCCACCAGCCGCGGCCAGTCGTGCGGCTGGCAGCCGTTGCGGCCGAGGCCGGTGTCGGCCTTCAGGTGCACCCGGGCCGGGATGCCGGTCTCGCGCACGGCGGGCAGCAGCTCGTCCAGCGCCCACTGGCCGCTGACCGAGATGTCCAGGTCCGCGCGCAGCGCCTCGCGCCACGGCCCGCCCGGCGTCCACAGCCAGCACAGGATGCGGGCCTGCTCGGGGCGGATGCCTGCGGCCCGCAGGGCCAGCGCCTCGTCCGGCGTCGCGCAGCCGAGCCAGCCGACCCCGTTCGCGACCGCCTCCCGGGCGCACTCGACCGCGCCGTGGCCGTAGGCGTTCGCCTTGACCGCGAGCATCACCGCCGTGCTGCCGACGCGCTCGCGCAACGCGGCGAGGTTGCCGCGCAGGGCGGCGAGATCGATGGTCGCCTCGGCCCGTACGCCGTCGGTGAGGGTGGCTGTGCCGATCGTGTTCGCAGTTGTCATCAGGGTCAGTCTCCCAGACGTCCCGGAGTCCTCGCCGAACGGCCCGTCGGCGCGGCGGCCGACGACCGGGCCGCGCGCACCGCGCCGACCTGCGGCGAACCGCTCGTCCGTCCCTTGCACGGACGCGTTCGACGGACCGTCCGGTTCCGGTTCCCGGCCCTCCGGACGTCCTCCCGGCCTTCCCGGTCAGGACGTCCGGACCGCCCGCCACACCGCCGGCAGCGCGCCGGCCACCGCGAGCGCCGTCGTCGGGGCGCCCGGCTCGCCCACCGCCTCGCGGCCGGCCAGGCCGTGCAGGTAGGCGGCCGCCGACGCGGCGTCCAGTGGCTG
>NZ_JBHVET010000173.1:0-12634 GCF_042802135.1 Kitasatospora sp. NPDC057512 | reverse complement strand
GGAGGACTTCCTCCCGGGCCACCGCCCTCGGCCCGTCAGGACCGGTCCGGCCTCGTCAGGCTCACTCGCTCACCCCGCCCGCCCGACGCCTGCGCGCCCGGACCAGGAGGGCCAGCACCGAACCGAGACCGGCCAGCGCCGCACCGGTCGCGGCGTAGGGCCGGACCGACGAGCCGGTGTCCGGCAGCGGCCCACCCTCGTGGTGCTGCTGGTGCCCGCCCTGCGGGTGCTCGGCGGGACCGGTGGTGCCGTGCTCCGGGCCCTGGCCCTGGCCATGGCCGTTGCCGTTCCCGTTCCCGTGGCCACTGCCGTTCCCGTTGCCGTTCTCATGGCCGGGCTTGTGCTCGTGGCACTCCTCCTTCTCGCACGGCGGCGTGCACCGGGCGAGCGCGGACGACGGCGGAGTGGTCACCGGCTCGGTCCCGGGCGGCGAGTTCGGCGGCACGTACGAGGCGGTGACCGTGTTGACGGTGTCCTCACCGATCAGGCTGGAGCAGTAGAACTTCTTCGTCTGCCCCGCGGCCAGATCGAACGTCCCGGCCGCCACCGTGCAGGACACCTCCTGGCGGTCGTTCAACGTGATCCCGGTCAGATCCACCGTGCCGGTGTTGGTCACCGTGATCTGCCAGAACGCCTGGCACTTGTCCGGCGCACACGGCTCCTCGGACGCCCCGCCCTTGTGCAGGGTCACCTCCTTGCCCCACGGCCCGGCGCCGCCCTCACCGCAGTCGCCGGACTTGTCGGACTGGCAGACCTCCTTGTCGACGCTCAGCGACGGGACGTTGGTGCCGCTCACGTCCACGCGGGCCTCGGACGGCGGTGTGGTGATGGGGGTGCCGCCGGGACCGGGGAAGGACGCCGTCACCGTGTTCGTCGTCGGCTGGGTGACGCCGGGCAGGTTGCAGAAGACCTGCTTCGACGCGCCTGCGGCGAGGTCGAAGGTCCCCGCGGCTGTCACGCAGGCCGGTGTGACGGTGTCGGTGAGGGTGATGCCGGTCAGGTTGACCGTGCCGTTGTTGGTGACGGTGATGCGCCAGTAGGCGGTGCCGTTCGGCGCCAGGGTGGTGGTCTTGGCCCAGGGGCCGGGGCCGCCGTCACCGCAGTCGGCGGCGTTGGTGCTGGTGCAGACCTCCTTGTTGATGGTCAGGGACGGGACGTCGGCACTGGCCTCGGACGGGGGTGTGGTGATGGGTGTTCCGCCGGGGCCGGGGAAGGAGGCGGTGACGGTGTTGGTCGTCAGCTTGGTGATGCCCGGCAGGTTGCAGAAGACCTGCTTGGAGGCACCTGCGGCGAGGTCGAAGGTCCCCGCGGCTGTCACGCAGGCTGGTGTGACGGAGTCGGTGAGGGTGATGCCGGTCAGGTTGACCGTGCCGTTGTTGGTGACGGTGATCCGCCAGTAGGCGGTGCCGTTCGGGGCGACGGTGGTGGTCTTCGCCCACGGCCCGGCGCCGCCGTCACCGCAGTCGGCCGGGTTGGTCGAGGTGCAGACCTCCTTGTCGATGGCCAGCGACGGGACGTCGACGCTCGCTTCGGACGGGGGTGTGGTGATGGGGGTGCCGCCGGGGCCGGGGAAGGAAGCCGTGACCGTGTTGGTCGTCAACTTGGTGACGTCCGTCAGGTTGCAGAACACCTGCTTGGAGGCGCCTGCCACCAGGTCGAACGATCCGGCAGCCGTGACACAAGCGGGCGTCACGGAGTCGGTGAGGGTGATGCCGGCGATGTTGACCGGGCCGTTGTTGGTCACCGTGATGCGCCAGTAGGCGGTGCCGTTCGGGGCGACCGTGGTGGTCTTGGCCCAGGGGCCGGAGCCGCCGTCACCGCAGTCGGCCGGGTTGGTCGAGGTGCAGACCTCCTTGTTGATCGTCAGCGACGGAACGTCGACGCTCGCCTCGGAGGGCGGTGTGGTGATGGGTGTTCCACCAGGGCCGGGGAAGGACGCCGTTACCGTGTTCGTCGTCGACTGGGAGACGCCCGTCAGGTTGCAGAACACCTGATGGGAGGCCCCTGCCGCCAGGTCGAACGACCCGGCAGCCGTGACGCACGACGGCGTGACCGTGTCGGTGAGGGTGATGCCGGTCAGGTTGACCGTGCCGTTGTTGGTGACGGTGATGCGCCAGTAGGCGGTGCCGTTCGGCGCGACCGTGGTGGTCTTGGCCCAGGGGCCGGGGCCGCCCTCGCCGCAGTCGGCCGGGTTGGTGCTGGTGCAGACCTCCTTGTTGATCGTCAGCGACGGGACGTCGACGCTCGCTTCGGACGGGGGTGTGGTGATGGGTGTTCCGCCGGGGCCGGGGAAGGAGGCGGTGACGGTATTGGTCGTCAACTTGGTGACGTCCGTCAGGTTGCAGAACACCTGCCGTGAAGCGCCTGCGGCGAGGTCGAAGGTGCCGGCGGCCGTGACGCACGAGGGCGTGACCGTGTCGGTGAGGGTGATGCCGGTCAGGTTGACCGTGCCGTTGTTGGTGACGGTGATCCGCCAGTAGGCGGTGCCGTTCGGCGCGACCGTGGTGGTCTTCGCCCACGGGCCTGCGCCGCCCTCGCCGCAGTCGGCGGCGTTCGCGGAGGTGCAGACCTCCTTGTTGATCGTCAGCGACGGAACGTCGGCACTGGCCTCGGAGGGCGGTGTGGTGATCGGGGTGCCACCAGGACCGGGGAAGGAGGCCGTCACCGTGTTGGTCGTCAACTTGGTGACGTCCGTCAGGTTGCAGAAGACCTGCTTGGAGGCGCCTGCGGCGAGGTCGAACGTCCCGGCGGCCGTCACGCACGAGGGCGTCACGGAGTCGGTGAGGGTGATGCCGGTCAGGTTGACCGTGCCGTTGTTGGTGACGGTGATGCGCCAGTAGGCGGTGCCGTTCGGCGCGACCGTGGTGGTCTTGGCCCAGGGGCCTGCGCCGCCCTCGCCGCAGTCGGCCGGGCTGGTGCTGGTGCAGACCTCCTTGTTGATGGTCAGGGACGGAACGTCGACGCTCGCTTCGGACGGGGGTGTGGTGATGGGGGTGCCGCCGGGGCCGGGGAAGGAGGCGGTGACGGTGTTGGTCGTCAACTTGGTGACGTCCGTCAGGTTGCAGAAGACCTGCTTGGAGGCCCCTGCCGCCAGGTCGAACGATCCGGCGGCCGTGACGCAGGCCGGTGTGACGGAGTCGGCGAGGGTGATGCCGGTGATGTTCACCGGGCCGTTGTTGGTCACCGTGATCCGCCAGTACGCCGTCCCATTCGGGGCGACCGTGGTGGTCTTGGCCCACGGGCCCGTGCCGCCTTGGCCGCAGTCGGCCGGGTTGGTCGAGGTGCAGACCTCCTTGCTGATCGTCAGCGACGGGACGTCGACGCTCGCTTCGGACGGGGGCGTGGTGATCGGGGTGCCACCAGGTCCCGGGAAGGAGGCCGTGACGGTGTTGGTGGTGGACTGCGTGACGCCTGGCAGGTTGCAGAACACCTGATGGGAGGCCCCTGCCGCCAGGTCGAATGTCCCCGCAGCTGTCACACAGGCCGGTGTGACGGAGTCGCTAAGCGTGATCCCGGTGATGTTCACCGGGCCGTTGTTGGTGACGGTGATCCGCCAGTAGGCCGTCCCGTTTGGCGCGATGGTGGTGGTCTTGGCCCAGGGGCCAGGGCCGCCGTCACCGCAGTCGGCGGCGTTCGCGGAGGTGCAGACCTCCTTGTTGATGGCCAGCGACGGAACGTCGACGCTCGCTTCGGAGGGCGGTGTGGTGATGGGTGTTCCGCCAGGCCCGGGGAAGGAAGCCGTGACCGTGTTCGTCGTTGACTGAGTGACGCCGGTCAGGTTGCAGAAGACCTGTGTGGAGGCGCCGGCTGCCAGGTCGAAGGTGCCGGCGGCTGTGACGCAGGCCGGTGTGATGGCGTCGGTGAGGGTGATGCCGGTGATGTTCACCGGGCCGTTGTTGGTCACCGTGATGCGCCAGTAGGCGGTGCCGTTCGGGGCGATGGTGGTGGTCTTCGCCCAGGGGCCCGCGCCGCCGGTGCCGCAGTCGGCGGCGTTCGCGGAGGTGCAGACCTCCTTGTTGATCGCCAGCGAGGGGACGTCAACGCTCGCCTCGGAGGGCGGCGTGGTGATCGGGGTGCCGCCGGGGCCGGGGAAGGAGGCGGTGACGGTGTTGGTGGTGGATTGTGTGACGCCGGTCAGGTTGCAGAAGACCTGTGTGGAGGCCCCTGCCGCGAGGTCGAAGGTGCCGGCGGCTGTGACGCAGGCCGGTGTGATGGCGTCGGTGAGGGTGATGCCGGTGATGTTCACCGGGCCGTTGTTGGTCACCGTGATGCGCCAGTAGGCGGTGCTGTTCGGCGCGACGGTGGTGGTCTTCGCCCACGGGCCCGCACCGCCGGTACCGCAGTCGGCCGGGTTGGTGCTGGTGCAGACCTCCTTGTTGATCGTCAGCGAGGGAACGTCAACGCTCGCTTCGGAGGGTGGTGTGGTGATGGGTGTGCCACCGGGGCCGGGGAAGGAGGCGGTGACGGTGTTGGTGGTGGACTGGGTGACGCCCGGGAGGTTGCAGAAGATCTGCTGTGTGGCGCCTGCGGCGAGGTCGAACGTCCCTGCGGCCGTCACGCACGAGGGCGTCACGGAGTCGGTGAGGGTGATGCCGGTGATGTTGACGGGGCCGTTGTTGGTCACCGTGATCCGCCAGTACGCGGTGCCGTTCGGCGCGACGGTGGTGGTCTTCGCCCACGGGCCCGCACCGCCGGTACCGCAGTCGGCCGGGTTGGTGCTGGTGCAGACCTCCTTGTTGATCGTCAGCGAGGGAACGTCGACGCTCGCTTCGGAGGGCGGTGTGGTGATCGGTGTTCCGCCAGGCCCGGGGAAGGAAGCCGTGACCGTGTTGGTGGTTGACTGCGTGACGCCGGTCAGGTTGCAGAAGACCTGTGTGGAGGCGCCTGCCGCGAGGTCGAAGGTGCCGGCGGCTGTGACGCAGGCGGGTGTGATGGCGTCGGCGAGGGTGATGCCGGTGATGTTGACGGGGCCGTTGTTGGTGACCGTGATGCGCCAGTAGGCGGTGCCGTTCGGGGCGACTGTGGTGGTCTTCGCCCAGGGGCCCGCGCCACCGGTGCCGCAGTCGGCCGGGTTGGTCGAGGTGCAGACCTCCTTGTTGATGGCCAGCGAGGGGACGTCGACGCTGGCCTCGGAGGGTGGTGTGGTGATGGGTGTGCCACCGGGGCCGGGGAACGAGGCCGTGACGGTGTTGGTGGTTGACTGCGTGACGCCGGTCAGGTTGCAGAAGACCTGTGTGGAGGCCCCTGCCGCCAGGTCGAACGTCCCCGCGGCTGTGACGCAGGCCGGTGTGATGGCGTCGGCGAGGGTGATGCCGGTGATGTTGACCGGGCCGTTGTTGGTCACCGTGATGCGCCAGTAGGCGGTGCCGTTCGGCGCGACCGTGGTGGTCTTCGCCCACGGGCCCGCGCCGCCGGTGCCGCAGTCGGCGGCGTTCGCGGAGGTGCAGACCTCCTTGTTGATGGCCAGGGAGGGGACGTCAACGCTGGCCTCGGAGGGTGGTGTGGTGATGGGTGTGCCACCGGGGCCGGGGAAGGAGGCGGTGACGGTGTTGGTGGTTGACTGGGTGACGCCGGTCAGGTTGCAGAAGACCTGTGTGGAGGCGCCTGCGGCGAGGTCGAAGGTGCCGGCGGCTGTGACGCAGGCGGGTGTGATGGCGTCGGCGAGAGTGATGCCGGTGATGTTGACCGGGCCGTTGTTGGTCACCGTGATGCGCCAGTAGGCGGTGCCGTTCGGCGCGACCGTGGTGGTCTTCGCCCACGGGCCCGCGCCGCCGGTGCCGCAGTCGGCGGCGTTCGCGGAGGTGCAGACCTCCTTGTTGATCGCCAGCGAGGGGACGTCGACGCTGGCCTCGGACGGGGGCGTGGTGATCGGGGTGCCACCAGGGCCCGGGAACGAGGCCGTCACCGTGTTGGTGGTGGACTGCGTGACGCCGGTCAGGTTGCAGAACACCTGCTGGGACGCGCCCGCCGCCAGGTCGAACGTCCCGGCGGCCGTCACGCACGAGGGCGTCACGGTGTCGTTCAGCGTGATGCCGGTGATGTTGACCGTGCCGGTGTTGGTGACGGTGATCCGCCAGTAGGCCGTCCCGCCGGGTGCGACGGTGGTGGTCTTGGCCCACGGGCCGGGGCCGCCGGTGCCGCAGTCGGCGGCGTTGGCCGAGGTGCAGACCTCCTTGTTGATCGCCAGGGACGGGACGACGGCACTCGCCTCGGACGGCCCCGTCTTGACCGGCGTGCCGCCGGGGCCGGGGAAGGAGGCCGTCACCGTGTTCGTCGTCGACTGGGTGACGCCCGGCAGGTTGCAGAAGATCTGCTGGGAGGCGCCTGCTGCCAGGTCGAACGTCCCGGCGGCCGTCACGCAGGACGGTGTGACGGTGTCGTCCAGGGTGATGCCGGTGATGTTGACGGGGCCGGTGTTGGTCGCGGTGATGCGCCAGTAGGCCGTCCCGCCGGGGGCGAGGGTGGTGGTTTTGGCCCATGGTCCGGGGCCGCCGGGGCCGCAGTCGGCGGCGTTGGCGGAGGTGCAGACCTCCTTGAGGATCTCCAGCTTCGGCGCGCAGTCGGCGCCCGGGGTGACCTGGAGGGTGACGGTGTTGGAGGTGACGGGCGGCTGGCCGTTGGTGACGGCGGACGCCTGGTTGGAGACGGAGGTGACGGAGCAGTCGGTGGAGACCGTGGTCTCGAAGCAGATCTGCGGCGCGTCGCCGACGAAGGTCACCTGCATCTGCGGGTGGTTGGTGGGGGTGAAGGACGACCCGTTGACGAGGGTGAGGTTGGCGATCACCTGGATCGGTGAGTCGCTGGTCGGGACGGATGAGATGTCCGCCGTCTCGGTGGTGGGGTTGAACGGGAAGGTGCCGATGGTGGTGCCGTCGGAGGCCAGGACGGTCACCGAGGACTGGGTGAAGTCGACGGTGGTGGGGTCGAGGCCGAGGAGGCTGACCGTTCCGTACGACCTCACGTGCCCGGTGGCCCCGTCGCAGTAGTACGCGGAGGGGTTGAGGCTGCCCTGGGCCTTGGTCTTCAGGCAGGGGGAGGCGCCGGTGATCGGGTCGATGGAGAACAGGTAGCCGGTGTCGCCGAGGCTGTACTTGCACTGGCCGTCGTAGGCGAAGCCGTACGGTCTGGTGTCGCCGCCGTTGACGTTGGGCGGGCCGTTGACGACGCCGTTGGTGCCGTACTGGGCGCAGGGGGCCTGGGTGTTCCAGTCGTAGCAGAACTCGGAGCTGTTGGAGGTGGGGGAGATGCTGAGGTAGATCCAGAACGGGAACTCGGTTTCGAGGTGCCCGTTGGGGGCGGTGATGGTCAGCGGCACCTGGAAGTTGGATTCGCCGGGGGCGACGTTGGTGCTGAGGAGGGTCTGCAGGCCGGGGGGTGCGGCGATGGGGTTGCCGGCGAAGTCGAAGCAGACGACGGTGCCGACGGGCGGGGTGACGGCCAGTTCGACGCCGCCGACCGCCGTGCAGACGCCGGTGACGGTGCCGGCGGTGTCGTACATCTCGAAGACGTTGTCGGCGCGGGCGGCTTCGGTGCCGGTCGGGGTGACGACGGTCTTGGGGGTGGCCCAGCCGGTGCACGCGGCGTTCGTCGACGGGTCGAAGCAGGACATCACGGTGGGCAGCGGGGCCAGCTGGTTGTCGGTGACGTAGATCTTGCCGTTGATGACCCGCATGATGCCGGCGTAGTCGCCGCTGAAGGCGACCTGGCCCTCGTTGGGCGGCAGGCCGATGTTGAAGGTGCCGCAGGAGGAGTTGCCGACGGGGTCGTAGCAGAGGATCTCGCCGGTGCCGGAGACCGCGTAGATCAGCTGGTTGGGCGCCTGGACGACGCCTCCGATGACCAGGCCGGTGCCGGTCTGGAGCGGGGTGAGGCCGCAGCTGGTCTGGGCCTGGAGGTCGATGCAGCCGACGCCGATGAGCGCCTGGGTGACCCGGCTGATCGCGGCGTAGTACAGCCGGGAGCCGATCTGCACGTAGGTCGGGGTGCGGGTGCTGCCGATGTCGCCGGTGGTCGTGTCGGCGGCCGAGGAGTTCAGCGCCTGGGGCCAGGTGGCGGGGGCTCCGGTCGGGGTCGGGCAGGGGCCGTTGGTGAGCAGGTCGGTGCAGACCACGCTGGCCGTGTTGGAGAAGCCGTGGTGGTAGATGTTCCAGATCTCGGGGGTGGGGACGCCGTTGATCGTGGCGGTGTAGCGGATGGGGGTGAAGCCGTCGCCGCCGGTGGCGGTGTTGATCGGGGTGAACGGCGGCGGGATCTGGACCACTTGGCCGGTGGCCGGGGAGGAGAGCGTCGGGTTGGTGGCCTGGAGGACGTTGGTGGCGGCGCCCTGGTCGGTGCCGGAGAAGGTCGTGCCGCCGTCGGTGGACCACTGCTTGGTGAAGCCGGGCGGCACCTGCAGCGAGCCGGGGACGTAGGACTGGGTCTGCGGTGTGCTGCCGGGGCCGCCCTGGATGGCGTCGGTGACCGTGGTGCTGACCGGTGCGCCGTCGGGGTTGGTCGCGGAGACGACCCAGCGGACGGTGTCGCCCTGGGCGGCCTGGGTGGTGCTGCCGGTGGTGGTGTCGGTGCCGGTCTTCGCCAGGGTCACGGGTTGCTGGCGGACGCCGTGGTGTCCGTTCCGCTGGTCGGCGGGGGCGGCCGGCGTGGCGGTGGCGGGGGTGCGGGGGTCCCGGCTCGGCGCGTGTGCCACGGCGGGTGCGGCGAAGGAGCCGGACGCCGTGGCGAACGCGAGGAGGAGGGTGAGCACGGCCCCGATGAGGCGGTCGCGGAGCGTGTCCAACCCGGGTCGCCTTCCGTGTCGACTTCGTTCGCGTCCGCTGGTGGCTGGACAGCGCCTCATGACGATTCCCTTCGGTCGAGCGGTCCGGTGTCACGCGGTGGGCTGCACAGCGGTGGGTTGGACGGCGGTGAGCTGGACGGCGCGGGGTGGATCTCGGTGGTGACGGGCACGGGGACCGTGGAGCGGATGTGAGGAGTTGTTGACCCGATACGGACAGTGACCGTACGGGCGTAGTATGCGTGCCTAAAATCCGATAAACGGCAATGGCGTGCCCGAGTGGCGCCGCGGTTCACTCCGATGCGCCTGGGAGGCCGCCCCGGCGGCGGGCGGGCTGTGAGGCCCGGGTGAAGGTCGTGGGTAGGGCCGGTGATCGGCCGTTGATCGGGCGTAGACGGCGAGCCTGGAGCATCGGGACCCAGAGGGAACCGGTCCGGAGGCCACGGCCTGATCACCGGGTCCCGTACGGCCGGACCACGGGGCGTACGGGACCCGGGGCCGACGCCGCCACCGGTCCCGACGCCAGGAGGAGTCCGGACCACGAAGGGCAGACGAGGCATGGACGGCGGGCTGTCGGTGCAAGCGGTGAGAACGGCGGCGGGTTTCGGCGAGCTGCTGCGGCTACGGCGCGAGCGGATCGGGCTGACCCAGCAGTGCCTGGCCGATCACGCGACCCTGAGCGTGCGGGCGATCCGGGACATGGAGAGCGGCCGGGTGCGCCGGCCCCGCAACGAGACCGTCCGGCTGCTGGCGGACGCGCTGCGGCTGGAGGGCCGCAGTCGGACGGACTTCGAGGAGGCCGCCCGCCGGCAGCAGGTCGCGGACGAGCCGGGGGACGAGCCGGCCGCCCCGCCGGTGGCGCGCGGCGCGATCGTCGGCCGGGAGGCGGAGGCCGAGGTGCTGGCCGACGCCTTCGCCGTGCACGGGGACCGGCTGGTCTCGCTGGTCGGCCTCGGCGGGGTGGGCAAGACCCGGCTCGCCCTGGAGGTGGCCCGCCGGCTGCACCTGGCCGTCCGCTGGTCGGTGCGCTGGGTGGACTGCGGTGGCGGCCCGCACCCGTGGCGCGGGCGGCTGGACGACCTCGTCCGGGACATCGGCGAGCGGCCCGCCCTGCTGGTGCTGGACGGCGCCGACGGCGGGGTGGACGCCGGGCAGCTGGACGGACTGTTCCGCCACTGCCCCGGGCTGCGGGTGCTGATCACCGCCCGGGAGGCCCGGCCGCTGCCCGGCGGCCAGGTCATCCCGCTCGCGCCGCTGCCCGTACCGGATCCCGAACTCGACGCCGAGCCCGAGGCGTTGGCGCAGGTCGGGGCCGTCCGGTTGCTGCTCTCGCACCTGTGCCGGCTGCGGCCCGGCTACACCCTGGAGCGCTCCGAGGCGCCCGCCGTCGCTGAGCTCTGCCGCCGCCTGGACGGCCTGCCGGGCGCGTTGGAGCGGGCGGCGGGCTGGGCGCTGGTGCGGTCCACCGCCCAGCTGGTGGCCGGGCTGGCGGCCGTCCCGTTCACGCTGGCGGCGCCGCCGGTGGTGTTCGGCGCGCGCGGTGACCTGCGGGACGACCTGGAGCCGGCGATCCTCTGCCTGACGGACCGTCAGCGCGCCCTGCTGGAGGTGCTGGTGGACGAGCCGGGGGACTGGTCGGGGGAGGACGCGGTGGTCCGCAGCGGCTGGACGTTGCAGACCTGCCTGGCCACGGTGCACGAACTGCTGTCGCGGGGGCTGATCCGCAGCGTGCCCGCCCGGGACGGCGTGCGCTTCACCGTCCTCAACCTGTGCCGGCGGCTGGTCCGGGAGGAGCCCGGGCTGCGGCTCGCGCCGGGCGGGGACGTCCCGCTGCTGGCGGCCGCGGGCTGAACCAACCTGCCGCGGGCTGAACCGATCTGCCGCGGGCCGACCGATTCTGCCGCTTAATGCCGCCGGAGCTGCCGCTTGCCGGGCCCGATCGTTCCTAGCGTTCTCCGTGGGGCCGGGCCGCCGCGCAGGACGCGACGGACCGCCATCGAGGATCACTACCGATGAGGGCGGAGCCGTGGAGCACGGAAATGCCGAACAGAACGGTCCGGGCGGTCTGGACGTCGTCGTGACGACGACGGCCTCGGACTCGCACACCTGGAACCTGGTGTACCTCCAGTTCCTGCTGGAGGAGATGGGCCACCGGGTGACGAACCTGGGCGCGTGCGTCCCGGACGCGCTGCTGCTCTCCGAATGCCGCCGGGCCGAACCGGACCTGATCGTGGTCAGCAGCGTCAACGGGCACGGCCACCAGGAGGGCCTGCGGGTGATCGAGGCCCTCCGCGCCTGCCCGGAGCTGCGGAGCACCCCGACCGTCATCGGCGGCAAGCTCGGCATCGCCGGGGCCGACGACCCGGACCGCGAACGCGCGCTGCTGGCGGCCGGGTTCGACGCGGTCTTCGAGGACGGCGCCGCGGTGGCCGGGTTCCGCGCGTTCGTCGGCGGGCTGCGCTCCGGGGTGCTGCTGTGACGGCTTCCGCCGGGGCCGGTCCTGGGCGGACGGGCTTCGGCGCGTTCGTGGCGCAGGCCGCCGAGGCCGGCGCGCTGGTGGTCCAGCCCCGGATGGGCATGGCGGAGGCGGCCCCGATGCGGGCGGGCCTGCTCGCCACCCGGGGCGCGGCCGCCGTCACCGTCGGCACCATCACCCTGGACAGCTACACCCGCACCGGCGACCTCGCGGCCGCCCGGCGCGCCCTGACCGCCGGGGCGGGCCTGAACGGCTACCCGATCGCCACCCACCCGGTCGAGATCACCCGGGCGGTGCTGCGCGGGGTGGTGGACGCGGGCTTCCCGGTGCAGGTCCGGCACGGCTCGGCCGCACCGGAGCGGATCGTCGAGGCGCTGCTGGCGGCCGGCCTGGACGCCACCGAGGGCGGACCGGTCTCCTACTGCCTGCCGTACGGCCGCACCCCGCTCCACGAGGCGGTGGCCCGCTGGCGGCGCGGCTGCGAACTCCTGGCCTCCGTACGGGAGTTCGGTGCCGAGCCGCACCTGGAGACGTTCGGCGGCTGCCTGATGGGCCAGCTCTGCCCGCCCTCGCTGCTGATCGCCGTCAGCGTGCTGGAGGCGCTGTTCTTCCGCCGGCACGGGCTGCGCAGCATCTCGCTCAGCTACGCCCAGCAGGCCCACGCCCGCCAGGACGAGGAGGCGCTGGCCGTGCTCGGCCGGATCGCGGGGGAACTGCTCACGGACGTCGACTGGCACCTGGTGGTGTACGCCTACATGGGTGTCTACCCGCGCTCGCCCGGAGGTGCCCGGCTGCTGCTGGAGGACGCGGCGCGGCTCGCGGTGCGCGGCGGCGCGGCCCGGCTGATCGTCAAGACCACGGCCGAGGCGCACCGCATCCCGACCGTCGGCGAGAACGTCCGGGCGCTGGAGACCGCCGCCGCGGCCGCCAGGGCGGAGCGGGCCCGGCTCCCGGCGTCCGACCGCCGTCCCGCCGTGCCGCCGGACACCGGGATCGAGGCCGAGGCCAGGGCGCTGATCGGCGCGGTGCTCGACCTGGACGCCGACCTCGGGCGGGCCCTGGTCCGGGCGTTCGCGGCCGGCTACCTGGACGTGCCGTACTGTCTGCACCCCGACAACGCCGGGCGGACGCGCAGCTCGCTGGGCCCGGACGGGCGGCTGTACTGGTCCTCGGTCGGCTCGATGCCGATCGCCGGGCTGGGCGAGCGCGGCCGTGCGCCGATCCCCGGCTCGGCCGGGCTGCTGGCCGCGCTCTCCCACGTCCAGCGGAGCTACGACGGCCTGGCCGGGTACGCCGCCGCCTCCGCGTCCGCGTCCGCCGCCCGGGGCCTGCCCGTCGCGCGCTGAGGCGCCGCCCTGCCGAGCCGCCCGCGCTCCCGGCCGGCC